>NZ_JACJDS010000135.1:0-202 GCF_014163635.1 Pseudoalteromonas sp. SR44-8 | reverse complement strand
CCACGGAGTGATTCATGACTGGGGTGAAGTCGTAACAAGGTAGCCCTAGGGGAACCTGGGGCTGGATCACCTCCTTATACGATTTAGAACTTATTTGTTCGTAGTGTCCACACAGATGATTGTTAATTAGTGCGTATCCCTTTGGGATAACTAATTAATATGCTCTTTAAAAATTTGGAAAAGCTGATAATAAAATTCGTAT
>NZ_JACJDS010000134.1:0-205 GCF_014163635.1 Pseudoalteromonas sp. SR44-8 | reverse complement strand
AAACGTAAACGTTCATTAAATGGCACTGAATGATACTGCTATCATTCTTTTTTACTTTTGAAAACTCTGTACAAATACACTGTATTCATACGAATTTTATTATCAGCTTTTCCAAATTTTTAAAGAGCATATTAATTAGTTATCCCAAAGGGATACGCACTAATTAACAATCATCTGTGTGGACACTACGAACAAATAAGTTCTA
>NZ_JACJDS010000133.1:0-209 GCF_014163635.1 Pseudoalteromonas sp. SR44-8 | reverse complement strand
TGGCTGAAGAAGACGAATTTGATTTAGACGATATTGACAGTCTAATTGATGAAACTGGCGATAAAGCGACTGCAGAGCCGGAGTTGGCTGAAGAAGACGAATTTGATTTAGACGATATTGACAGTCTAATTGATGAAACTGGCGATAAAGCGACTGCAGAGCCGGAGTTGGCTGAAGAAGACGAATTTGATTTAGACGATATTGACAGT
>NZ_JACJDS010000132.1:0-212 GCF_014163635.1 Pseudoalteromonas sp. SR44-8 | reverse complement strand
CAAGCAGTAGGAGCCCACTTGTTGGGTGACTGCGTACCTTTTGTATAATGGGTCAGCGACTTATATTTTGTAGCGAGGTTAACCGAATAGGGTAGCCGTAGGGAAACCGAGTCTTAACTGGGCGACTAGTTGCAAGGTATAGACCCGAAACCCGGTGATCTAGCCATGGGCAGGTTGAAGGTTGAGTAACATCAACTGGAGGACCGAACCCA
>NZ_JACJDS010000131.1:0-220 GCF_014163635.1 Pseudoalteromonas sp. SR44-8 | reverse complement strand
ACTTCGCCAGAAGTTAATATTGAATACTAAAGTAGATACCAATCAACAAACGTAAAACGTTCATTAAATGGCACTGAATGATACTGCTATCATTCTTTTTTACTTTTGAAAACTCTGTACAAATAACAATGTTATTCATACGAATTTTATTATCAGCTTTTCCAAATTTTTAAAGAGCATATTAATTAGTTATCCCAAAGGGATACGCACTAATTAACAA
>NZ_JACJDS010000130.1:0-235 GCF_014163635.1 Pseudoalteromonas sp. SR44-8 | reverse complement strand
AAAATTGGGCTACTCATAACCCGAAGGTCGTCGGTTCGTTCTTCATAAATTCTGGCTCCCGCAACCACTGAAATCAAGTAATAATGAATCGACACTCTTAATGAGTGTTTTTTTATGTCTAAAATTCAGTGAGTGCAAAAATTGGGCTACTCATAACCCGAAGGTCGTCGGTTCGTTCTTCATAAATTCTGGCTCCCGCAACCACTGAAATCAAGTAATAATGAATCGACACTCT
>NZ_JACJDS010000012.1:0-127964 GCF_014163635.1 Pseudoalteromonas sp. SR44-8 | reverse complement strand
TGTACCTGGCAATATTTGCTCAGCAAAATTGATTGGAATGAATTTATTTTGGCAGGATAAGTCAGGCTTGTAGTTGGCCATAACAATTTACCGTGGGTGAATAATATCTATTAGATCACAGTAACTCTGTGGGTTCAAGGTTAAAAAACAATCAAGTAAAATGTGTAGAACCAGTTCCTAAAAAGAGTAATTCTACAGCCTCAACGCTTTGCTCACCGGCACATACTGCGGAGAGCGTTTTTGTGTAAAATGGAGCGCAGCGACACACAAAAACGAGCGTAGTAGTATGTGTCCGCGTGCAGCAACTTGTTATATGCTTCGCTCACGCTTCTGATCAATGTTATAGTAAGTTACTGTTATTGAGCCTAGCTCTGCTTTTAAGGCTGATGCCAACTCATAACCCTTTGCCAAAAATTTAATCTCAACTTCTTTGCTGCTAAAGCATGATTCTGGAGGGTACTCTTGGTTTAAAGTTGCATCATATTCTGCAGCCCACTCGTTTAGCTGAGATACAAGTAGCGAAGATATAGGTAAGCTCTCTGGATCTATGTTGCCTACTTCATTCTCGCCGCTGTGCCACAATGGAAAGCAACCATAATCCGGCATCACTTTAATTGCTCGCATACTCTTCCTGCATATAACGCCCGTAGCAGGCGCGCGCTTTTTGCGTCGCTTTGACTACGCTTGTTACGCGTTGCGGACTATTTAAAAACACCTTTCTCTCCTGCTTGAGCAAAAATACTGCCAAATTTAAGTCCTTGCTCAGTGATTTCATATGGCAAGAAAACTACGACAGAATAACCACTCTGATGATCTAGATTAATAGCTATAGCATCAGATTTTTCGCCAGTTTCTGGTAAAGGAACACGGACATCATAGACGAGAGCGGTGGCTTTATAAGTTTTAGACCGTGAAGCAGATATAAATGCCTTATTGAGCATTGATATTACATCAGTTGATGGTGGGTGTTCATCGCCATCGTACGCAGCAACATTAACGATTTCACCAGTGGGAGTCATTGCACCACCATAAGGGAAAAATTCGCCATGTTCAGTAAGCAATTGCTCTGCAAGTGGTAACACTGCGTCCATAAGCTCTTGAGACTCGGCCTTCCCTTGATCCATGTTGCCCCCAAAGCAATAAGTAGAAATTAGTAATATTAGTGTGAAGATGCTTAGTTTCATATTGACGTGTAACAATTTTATAGTGCGCGCGACGCGCATATTTCTGCCGATGTCACGCTCATGTATACAATAAGTATATTTTTAACAAATAACGTAATGTATTGCCAGCTATAATTTTTTATTGTTCCTAAAGATATTCAGAAAAAAGAAAATGCGCTCGTCGCTCATTTTCTTGAATATGGGAGCCAAACAACTACACTGTACACATATACAGCATAACTATTGGTGATGACATGAAAACGCGCTCCCCATTTTTAAATTATATCGCTGATTATATGTTGGTACGTCAGTATTCATTACGTACCGTGGACACCTACCTGAGATGGATTGCATCTTATATCCATTTTCATGATAAGCGCCACCCGGCCTCAATGGGAGACAATGAAGTCGAACGCTATCTAGAACACTTAGTGTTAAAGCAAAACGTTGCACCGCGTACGCAAGCAACGGCTCTCAATTCATTGTCATTTTTATATAAGCACATAATAAAAAATGAGCTGTCGTTAAACTTAAATTTTGCTCGCAGTAAAAAACAAGCAAAACTGCCTGTCGTGATGACCCCAGAAGAAGTCAAAATATTAATGGCTCATTTAAATAAACGCTATTATTTAATTGCTGCCCTTATGTATGGAAGTGGTTTAAGAGTAATGGAAGCTGTGCAATTAAGAGTGAAAGATATTGATTTTGATTATAAATGTATTCAAGTATGGAATGGCAAAGGCAATAAACACCGTATTGTTACGTTGGCCACAGAGCTAATTCCTATGCTGAGAACTCAAATTTTAAACGTTGATGACTATTTAAAACTTGATTTAAAGAATACCGATTATGCTGGCGTATGGATGCCATATGCTTTAACAAAAAAATATCCTTGCGCCGCAAAATCACTTGCGTGGCAGTATTTATTTCCCTCTCATATATTAAGTACAGATCCTCAAAGTGGTGAAATAAGACGACATCATTTTCATCACTCGTGCATAAGAAAAGAAGTAAAGAAAGCAGTTCAAAAATCGGGATTAACAAAAATAATAACACCGCATACCTTGCGTCATTCATTTGCAACGCATCTATTGCAAAGTGGCGCCGATATCAGAACAGTTCAAGCTCAGCTTGGCCATTCTGATGTCAAAACAACACAAATATATACTCATGTTTTACAGCAAGGAGCAAATTGCGTAGTGAGCCCCTTAAGTAAAATATTTTAAACTTTATCAATGTTCGCTTCACGCCAAAAGTATGATGAAAAAGCACGTCTATTTGATTAAAAAATGATGCCATTACAATTTTGATGAGAATTCACCAAAAAGCGCATTGTGAGAACGTAGTATTGGTGATTTTTAGATAATTTAAAAGGGAAATTTACAACACCCAATGTTGTTTGAAGCAACTTATAAATTTATAGTGGAAAGTGTACTAAATTCATAATAGTCATGTAAAACAATAATATACGGTAGTAAAATATTAGTAGTGAGGGCGTTCAGAATTCAGTGTTAGTTTACCTTTCAGGCTTGTACTAACCAGCTATTTTGCGCCCTTTAAATTACAACTCTACAGATTTTGGTTAGCAATTTTTCCAGTAAAGCCAGAGACTAAAGCCAATGACTTTTTATTTTGGCTGGCATGCCTATACATACAAGCAGAACGCCCAAAGCCTAACGAAGGCTCCTTCTCTTCATGAGGAAAAAATGCACTAGAGTTATATTCAAATAAAATGCCAGCTACATTGCGACCTGCATTTTTGGTGGATACATGTTCCTGCTCTTTAGCGAAATCCGTAATTGCTCTTTGTATTTCCATATCATATAAATGCACATTACTAGTTGCGGCTACTGTACCTTCAGGCAAAAGTACATCAGTCACGTCCAATGCTATCAAACCATACTTGTTTTTTCGATTCGCACCAATGCGTGTATCAATCTGACTTGATGCTTTTTTAATACGAGAGGCTAATTTCTTTATGGACTTGATACGTTTACACTCTACGTACAACTTATCTTTACCTATATTGACAACAACATCACAGTCATCTGTTAAATCAACTTCATATCCCCCCTTGAGAAACCTAGAGGCAATATTCAGTTCAAACGCGAAGTCTCGTGCAGGGTCATCATTTTCCCCCTTTGCATTCTTCTTGATTGCTTCGGCCCGCAAGCTCTTACCTGACATAACATGCTTGATACGATCTTTTAAACCCTCGTGCTTACCATCTTTAAAAGTGTTCCATAAACGGATAATCTGACATGCCTCGGTCGCAGCTTGCATAAAATGATAAAAATCATCAATTAAGTCCTGTTCCGTTGGTACTTTAGCTCCAGGGTTAACAAAAGTTTTTAGCAAACGTTCATAGTCTCCCATTCGAGTACTTTTATACGGAAAACCCAGCTCTTCGGATAGCCATTTACACGATTCTGAAAATTCTATTCGACGATCCTTAAACTCTCCTTCATACATTGCCGTTTTACTTATTTCCAACATTGAAATGCTCATATATCTCCGAACTCAAGTAATTGTTAATGCCGGAATAAACGGCGAGGAATTGTAGACTACGATAAATGACGAAGGAGCGTAAGCCTACAGTTTTTGCATCCACAGTTTTATAAATGCTAAATGCACTTAGGTCGATAGGTGACCAGCAGCGTAGCCGACCCCAGTAGCCCAAGTTGTTTCGAACATTGAACTGAAAAGAATACGAGCACGAGCTTTTAATGTTTTTGCCATAGACACCTCCTTAAATTTGCCTGCCGTGGTTGATAGGACCATTTGGATACTTGCATATCGAATAAGCACAAAAATAAGGGCTACGGAGCCAACAAACGCCCAAGGAATCGAACCTTGGCCTACCTCCCCCATCAGCCTAAGTACACTCTTTTAAGAGCTATTTAAAAACACATATCTAAATAAATTAAGACTTTACTTTATTTTCCATATTCTGCAACCTATTCACTATCCACCTATAGCTGCATGGCTTTAGCTCAACTAAATCAGCCTCACGTCTTTCTGCATTAAGCGTATCAAGCTGTTCAATAAACTGGTCATACACCTTCTGGTACCTCATCACGGTATGCGTGCGCAGGTATTCGTTTATCACTTCATCAATGAGATCATGGACTTCTTGAGGCAGTTGCTTGGTTCGGTTGCCTTTGGCCTTATGTTTGGGCATCAGTGCGTGTTTATCCCAGCCGCTTTCCACAAAGGCTTTGTTCCAATAGGCTAGCGTGCGCCATGACGGTGGGCCACTGTCGTTTATCTCCGCCGCCTTTTGCGCAATATACGGGGTTAACCATTTCTCGGTATAGGCTGGAACGCTTTGTTCAATTGCGCCTTGCACATACCTATAACGTCGCTGCATTTCTTTTTTTGATGCAACATCTTCCGCAGTTTCTGCTTTAGGCTTTTTAACGGTACTGAGTGGTTTAAAGGTTAGCTTGGTTGGTAGCTCACGCCGCGCAATGGTTCTAAGCTGACCGTTTGAAACCAGTTGTTCAAGTTTTGGCTTTGCAAAATTAAACCGCCCACCGCTTTCAATATCCGTCAACACCACATCACTACCCGCAATGCTTTCAACCGCAAAGTAGGAGCATGAATGCTCCGATAGGCGTTTAACTAAAATCAGGTCGGGGTTTTGCAAGTCCATTATGGTGGCATTTCCTAAAACGACGGTAAAGCACAAGTTCAAATAGCGTATACCCTAGTTGAACATCACCAATACCGATTAAAAGTGTTCATTTAGGGTGGTTTAAGGCGTTAGTACGCACTATGTTTATTTAGTCTAGATGCTAAATGAACAATTGCCATGAGTAAGATTGGATATGCGCGAGTTTCGACCACAGATCAGTCTTTAGATTTACAAGTAGACAAACTTGAGGAAGCGGGCTGTGAAAAGGTGTTTACCGATATGGCATCAGCGTCGAATACCAAACGCGATGGGTTTCAAGCCCTCCTTAGCTACCTTCGTGCTGGTGACACCTTAATTGTGACTCGAGTCGACCGCATCGCTCGTTCCGTACTCGACTTACAAACCTTAGTGAACCACCTAAAATCCAACGATATTCAGCTACAAGCGCTAGAGCAGCCCATCTCAACCGACTCTGCCTCAGGCAAAGCTTTTCTAGATATGCTCGCCGTGTTCGCAGAGTTTGAACTCAATATCAGAAAAGAGCGACAGCTCGAGGGCATTGCAGCCGCTAAAAAAGCGGGTAAATACAAAGGCCGTAAGCCAATATCCGACAACACCAAACAAAGCATTTTATCGCTACGCGCAAAAGCTACACCAGTCAGCCAAATAGCAAGCACGGTGAACGTTTCAAGAAACACGGTTTATAAAGTTATCAATCAAGATATTAACAAATGAATTAACTAGGTATAACATATTGAGCTTTGCTATCTGCTTGTGAAAAGGAATAACAGTGGAAGTATTGATACCATTTGCTAAAGATAAAAATGGCTCTCTCGCATTTGTCGATGAAGTAGAAAACGGTTTAGAGTGCAATTGTTTTTGCATCAGCTGCGATATGCCTCTTTCCGCGCACAAGTATAAAACGAACATAAGACGCGATCACTTCAAACATGCACCGAAGGTAAACTCCAAAGATAAGCCATGTGAGATAAGTTATAAACGCGCTATTTTTTGGCTGTGCCGTAATATACTTGCTACCAATTCTAGCATTCATCTTCCTCGATATGTCGGTTATCCAAACAGTGATAAATCCGATGAGGGCGTGTTGATCACTGAAGAAAAGGTATACGACTATCAATCTAAAGTAACATTGAATCCAGCCATTGAAAGCGCGCAAAACGAAATTGCTATCCTACACACCAATGAACTCGACATCACCCTTGTTTTAACGCTAGAGAGCTCTTCTTACCAATTTAGCTCTACATACAACCAAAAGTCCGCCATTGTAGTTGTCGACGTGAAGGATTTTAGAAAGTACGTTGAAGGCAAAGTAAATGGCTACAGAGAGCAAGTTGAATCTGAATTACTTGAGAAGCAAAGCATCAAGCATTGGCATTACTACCCACAGCAAACACAAAGGTTTACAGAGTTTTATCGTAGTAAAAATCAAAAAATACAACTCGCTAAAAAGGAACAAGCACAACTTAAGTGGGAGGAACAACAGCAACTGGCAGAAGAGAACGAGCCGTTATATGACCCAGTTTATGGATTTCAGCAAAACCCCCGCTATAAAAGAAAACCGACACGTGCTTTTAGGGAAATTATTGACCTAAACCCCGCACCAAAACAATACGAAACAAGGTGGTTTAGATGCCCATCTTGTTTTCATGTTTGGAGCCGTTCAAGTGAAGATGTGCCATACTCCAAAAAACTAACTGAATGCTCTCATTGCACTTCACCTGTCAAAATAGATTAACTTCTGGCAGTCTTAATTACCATACAAACTCAAGGCTTTATACCAAATGAACAAACAGATACCAGCTCCACTTATCGCTGTGTCAGCGGATGCTCTGTCAAACTTAGAAACTCACGCATCTATGGACTCTCTGTTCATGTACTCCAACGCTCCTGGGGAGCCACCTGAAGGTAGTAAATCGGTCAAAGCCCTTGAATGGTTAAGAAGAGTCAATAACCAATCCAATGAACCTTTAGATATCTTGGGTAAGCTTATAGAAAATTATATGGAAAACCCTGATTATCAGTCAGAATACACCGAAATAATGTTTCAAAAAGTTGAAAACAAAGCTTACCAGTATGTTCAAAATATTAGGAAATGTTTGTCTAGGTATGGACTTGAATATCATCAAGGTGGTCTTATATTAGATGGGGCTAGCGCTCCGATAAAGTCTTTATCTACCATCATCAAAAACCGAGACTTACCAGCTATAAATGCAGAATTCGACAGGGCTCTAGAAAATTTAGTTCGTGACCCAAGAGAAGCAATATTGGCAGCTTGCAACATACTTGAAGCAGTCTGTAAGACTTTTATCGAAGATGCAGGCTTAGCTATGCCTGCTAAAAAAGACCTACAGGGAGTTTGGAAAGTCATAAAAGACGAGCTCGGCTTTGATATTAGGCAGATTCAAGACGAGGACCTAATTCGAATCCTGAGTGGGTTATTTTCAACAGTTAGTGGTATTGGAGCCTTGCGCACTCATGCAAGTGCCGCACACGCTGAGGGAAGAACTCGCTATAATATAAAACCCCGTCACGCTCGACTAGCAGTACATGCAGCACATACCGCAGCCGTGTTTATTATAGAAAGCTGGGACGAGAAAAAGGTAAACTCTTGACGATATTGCCAATGCTGGGGCTAGCTATGCAATCTTACTTGTTTCATTTTTATAAGTGTTAATTATCGTTGCAGCATTAAGGGAACATCTTCCTCAACCCATTCACATACCCACGCTTATAAATTTCTTTCCCCTCAGCATCTTTGACTTGTCCAGTTGCCATGACAGCCCAGCCTTGATTATTGAAAAACGCATCAGAAATTGCGGCTTTAATGGCTTCAACTTCCAGCGGTACCAGTTGTTTGTTTTCAATTGTGGTGTTGGTTTTATCGCCTTTGGTTCTGTCTATAAACAAGTCTGAGTTGGCTTTTAGCGTATTAAGTTGGTCACGGTATTTGTTACGCTCGGCAATCAGTGAGCCTACAACGGCTCTAATCACAGGGTCGTCGATAGCGTCTAGAATATGTTGGTCGTTGCTGTTCAATAGCTGTTTTTGGCGCACTGAGAGCGGCTTTTTACACGTTGTGCCTGCATAGGCTGCCCAAGCCTCTATTAATTGCTGAAAATGCTTTCCTGTGCGATTACGGATGGTTTGTGTTGATGGGCCGCCTTGCTCTTTAGACAGCCGTCCGATCGTTGCCATAGAAAAGTCGAGAGGCGTTATTTTACTTTGCTGCTCAAGCACAGCATTCAATACCGTTAAAGCACTGGCTGTTCTTGTGGTGGCGCTTGCGCATAGCTCTTGCAGCACTAGGGTTGGGTCAACTGGATTAGCCATTTTTCTTCACTCCTAAAGTGGCTGTCGCCATGTTTGCTAATGTTCTGATACTAATGCCTGTATTACTTTCAATCGCCTGTACACCTTGCTCGAGTAGGCCTGCGTCTTTCAAGTAAGCTTCAGTATCAAGGTAAGTAGAGAGCATTGTCATGGCTTTACTTTTGTCTGGCTCTTTCGTGGCATTTAGCATGGCATTGACCATCACATTACCAAGCTTAAGCTGCGCTTCGTCGTCGAGCTGCATCAGGATTGGTTGGTAGCCCATGCGCATCAGCATGGTGTTTAGCATGTTTGCTCTGTGATTAATGGCCGTGGTTTTCTTTAAATCGTCTTTTAAGTCTGCAAATACTTCTGCGTCATCGCAGATTTGGATCAGCTGCCTAAATTCAGATTTCGTGTCTAAAAAGCTAAAAAATGGTGATATGTCTTGTGCCGAGCCAAGCGCAATTACTTTGTCTTTGTGGTCGTGCTCTTCACGGTTTTGCTCGATGCTTAGTACCTTACGGATCACCTGAAAACACGCTACTAAGTCTTTGCAATATTCATCGGCTTCGGATTTTTGTCGCTCAATACGCCTGTCTATGCTACTTAGCTGGTCACGCTTGCTAAATGGTGTGCCATTAACCTCACAGAAATACTCTTCATCCAATAAGCTCGCTTGCTCGCCCTCGAGTTCCGCAGCAATTTTTGCAGCTTCTGTGGCGTGATAACTTAGGTTGTTAAAGTGAGCCGTAAGCGATTGAATATAGCGGGTGCTGGTAATAAACCAGCGACAGCGAATACAGTTTTCAATCCCATGGGGTACTGGCGCGTGTAAGTCGGCTTGGTTTCGATTCGCTTTTTTGAGCTTATCTCCGCCATTCCAGCACCCAGCAATTGAAGCATGTTCAACCAAGGGCGAGGTGTTGCCACCTGCCAAACAAATGCCTATCGACTTTTCTTGCCACCCAGCTGGGTTACGCACTCTCAATGCAGTTTGTAGCGATTCAATGTCTTTAAACGCGGCTTGCAAGCCGATTTCTTCAATGGATTTATTGGCTAGGAATGACTGTAGACTATCATCTTCTATGTCGATTATTTTGCCTTCAGCCTCGCGCATTTTCTTGGCCATCATCACAGGCGTGAGTTTGGTGTAGTGCAAAGTCATGATCAAACGACTGTGGCCAACCAACAGCTTTGACAATATCGGTGTGGGTATTTCCCCCTCAATGCCGTAGCAAGTGATCAAGGAAACGCGTAATGCATGTAAAGGGAATAGTGGCCTTCTGGCATTTTTAGGGTCAACAAAATGCACTTTGGCACCATCTCTTAAAGTATGCTCTTTTTTCGCCACATCGTGTTCGAGTTGGGCAAGCAAAGCCACCCAAAGTGCGTTAACATAACCATCTGTAATTGGCATACGCCGTTCGCGCTTACGATACGCAGCAGCATTGCGAAACAAAAAGCAAATATCACCAATTTCACTGCGTTGAATTTTGGTTTTAGTGCTACCAAAGTGCTTGTAGTCTAAGTCGTAAATTGACGTGGACTTGTTGATTGGGTTGTACTTTTCTTGCCAGTTTCTGAGCTTTTCTAGCCAATACAACACCTCTTCGTGTTGCCATGGGATCACGTATCCCCGAGTTATTTCATCTTTGTTTCTATCTGCGGTTTTATTGGTGTTTATGTACATGCCCGTCATCACATCACCAATATCTGGTGTGATAATGCGGTGGAATACCCCTTTTTGCCATGGACGCTTATCGCTGCCTTCAGCAAAAGGGTGTTGCGTATTCATTTGCCACTCGCCATTACTGTAACGCCATGTATCAGCCTCGCCCGAGTCCAGCATTCGCACTTGAAAGGTTCGTAAAGGTAACTGCAACTTAAGGTATAAAGCCATAGCACGAACTGGCGACCAAATTAAGTAAATGCTGTCACCCTTTTCTAGGGTTCTTAGTGCACCATCTATTCTTATCTGACGCTGTTTATCTAGCGTGTGTTTTTGCCAAACACAATCGGGGTCTGCTTTGTCTATCACCGATTCATCAACCAAAATCCAGTCTTTTAAAAAGCGAGCGTTGGTGAAGAAGAGCTCACTGTAGTCGATGGCCCACTGCCATTGCTTAAAGTGACCCCGAGGCGCGGGGCATAATATGCTGCGCAGTTGCTTAATATAGGCGTAGGGTAAAGCGTTGTAGACAGTCTCCTGTCTTCTTACAGGGCTTTGTTCTTTATCAAAGGGGTTTTGAAATAGCGGCACAAGATCGCCATTATCATCTGGCTCTGAGTAGTAGGTATCAATTATCCAATCAATAAAGCGGCATACATCGTTGTTTTGCCTAACACGGTAGCCTTCGTTCAGCTCAAACGACATAAGAAATTTGTTGTAGTCTTGATCTGCCAGTGTAAATAGCTCAATGGGATCGGTAATAAATCGCGGTACCAGGTATTCATCTAAAAAGCGAGCGATTGCGGCGCGTGAATGATCAATGCCGTATTGCTTTTGTTCAAGCCAAGTCGAGGCCAGTTCCCGCCAAGTCTCCCAGCCAGAACCGTTTTTCTTGATAAACCAATTGAACTCATAATCCTGTGTTTTCATGGTTTATATCTCCTTAATTTAGGGTACTTACCGCTAAATAGCCCATCTGGGTCAATATCTTCAAAGCCTGATTCCATCACGTTTTGCCAGCTCACGCTGACGTCTTCTTTAAACTCGGCATAGTGTTGGCCATCAAGGTTTTTTGACGCTCTTTCACATGCCAACGTCACATCTCTAATACTCGGTTGGGTATATACTGCTTGTGATAAAAACGAAGCGTGGTGGAGTGCCTTTTTGATCAGCCTTGGATCAATGCCCGCACTCGACATACGTCTGCCATAAGCATGACGATGGGCATGTGGGGTTCGTCCTTCAGGTTTTGATACAACAAGGTTGATACGAGCCATGGCCGCTTTATAACTTTGGTTAAACGCATTTAGGGTGAGCGATTGACCTTCGTGTGTTTGTGAAAACGATACAAATGCGTAAGGGTGCATTCTTGGCAACGGTAATAGGTAAAGTAAGTATTGCTGCCACAACTTGGCAAATAGCTCACCGTAAAAGGCTGGAAACCAGTGCAGTTGAATGTAGTTTTCGTCATCATCAACCACTTTGGTTTTCCAGCCAACTCGAGCGGTACCCGTCATGCGGTTACGAGGAATTAAGTTATAGTTCTCAGACAAATACGCTGCGCGTGTTTTTTGTCGTTTGCGGCCAGTCCAGTTATTTGGTGCTCTGCCATCTTCGGGGTGGTACAAACGTACTATCACACCACTGGGGTTTTCTGGGTCGTAAAACACATCATCCACCCAAAGGTGTAAAGCATCACTTTCTCGTACACCGGTGCCATGCATCAGCAACACAATAAGCTGATCACGCAGTGCCACGCGCTTATCTCTGGCTTTGCCTAAACCTTCAATAAAAAAGAGTTTAAAGAGCTTTTCTGGAAATGAAATGGCATCACCGTCAACCTTTAGCACATCCTTTTTACCACGTACCTTGCGTACGGTTTTAAGCACACTGGGTAAAGGGTTACTTTTGATATGGCCTAAAAAGTTGTACTGATTGCGTTTGTACCATGCAGCATAGTTAAGGCGTTCTTGATGAGAGCTGGCTTGTTCAAATGGGTTTAAGCTGGTTGTATTTCTGTTATTGGCGAGCCAATCCGTTAAGCCATTTAGCGCAGATAAAAGTTGATTTACATTTGCTGTAGAGCGAGGTAACCAATATAAACCCGATGGATCATTCCCCTTAGGGCTAATGGAACCCAACGATAAACGCATTACAAATGATTGAAATAACTTGCTGGCGTCTGAAAATAATCCTGTATTGGCTTCCATGTACTCGAGCAAAAGCTGGCAAGCAAACGTAATGCGATTCATCCATGGCAAACTTTTAATGTGCGACTGACTTATAACGTAATCAAGTAAGGGATCGAATACACCATATTCGCTAAGCAACACAGGTACTTCAATCAATAAGCCTGAATTATCTGTTTTAACTTGCGCAAGAACTTTGACTAACACGGTACCTAAACCAATTAGTGCTGAGGAGTTTTAGTAGATTAGTATAAGAAGTACTATTGATCTAATGAACTGAGATTTATTTTTTAATTGGATCTAAAAAGAAATTAGTATGTTTTAGTATACTTTTGGAAGCTATTAATAAAACTTATACTTCAAACAACACCCAAATGAGGAATTTGGGTGGCAGTCTTACCAGCCACATCTCGGCACACACGTCACAAACTGTGGCTGCTCCCTTCCGGGCCTGACCAGGTTCGCCTGCTAGTGTTGCGAGAGGACCAATAAGACTACCATTGAGGGCCTTGGTTGGCGCGGGAGAGATTATCTCTACTTTTGCTGTGTTATTCAAGGGGAAACACAAAAAGAAAGTGCGATTGCATGTTAAACATACAATCGTACTGTTTTTTAAACGATTTAAGTAAGATTATTGATTATCTAACTCTTTTTTTACGTTACGTAGTACAGCTTTTATTTTTTTCATGTTTTCAGGGCCCATGCGTAGCAGTTGTTTTTGTGCCGCCGGTAGGCGTTCCCATTCTGAGTAAGCATATTGATAAGTTACTGAATCACGTAACAGTGGCATATCCCCTTTTGGCTCTGGGGTATCTAGCAGCAATTCTATGGCGTCAGTAAGTGTTTGATTAAACGCATCACCTTGATAGCCAATTTCTGTATACGCATCATTGATAAGTGGTTTGTACTCATCGTATAAACGTACGATTTGTGCTGCACTCATGCTAGTAAAGATTTTTACATAAGGGGTATAACGCTCATAGCTGTTTGGATCAATGGTAAGAATATCACCCTCTACTACACTAAAGCCTTCTTCTAACTTAATAACAGGAGTGTGTTTTTGGGCAATTTTACCTTTGGCAAGATTATCTATAAATACCACACCGCGACGAATAACATCGTCGTTTATAACCAAACTCATAGCTGCATCACCTAAGTATTCGTCTAACTTAGCAACAACGACAGGATCGCTTTCATCAAGAGTAGGTAGTGGTTCTACTTGCGGCTCAGGCTCTACTGGGCGTGGTGTTGGCACGGCTAAATCAGCAGGCTTTTCAGGATTAACAGATGGGGCATTAACAACCGGATCGTTCTCTGGTTTTAGCTCCATCATGGGGCGCTCTGCTACGGGTTGCTCAACTTCGGTTGCTGTTTGTGACTCATCACTTGAGTTTAATAACACAAACGCTGCAGCAATAATGATAATAATTAAAATGATGCCTGCAAATAAAAGGTTATTATTCGGTGGACGTTTTTGAACATCTGACGCTGATGGTTGATCTGACATACGAACTCCATAAATATTAAAATGCGATAACAGTAAGAGTACCCTAAATGGATTTAATTCATAGCCTACACTAATAATTATTAACGTAGCTAAGGTATCCTTTGATTCTTCTAGCTTAAAGACTTACAGTTAATAAATAAAGTAAAGACGCTTAACCGCTTAATTGCAACGACGAAACTCAACTATGAAAATCAAGCAAATCGATAAAAACAAACCTAAAGTTGCTCTGTTACTGACCGGTGGTGGTGCACGTGCCGCTTACCAAGTTGGGGTTCTTAAAGCGCTCGCGCAAAGTATGCCGCGTACCGCCCCGCTGCCATTTACTATTATTAATGGTACATCTGCCGGAGCGATCAATTCAGCCGCGCTAGCAAGCTATGCTTCATGCACCCATTTGGCGGTACGTAAACTGGAATCTGTTTGGAAAAACTTTTCTACGTCAATGGTATATAAAAGTGATTTTATCAGCGTGTTTGGCCATTTAATGCGTAACATGCTGACTAGTTTTCAATCTGAACATATTAATCATCCACCAGCGAGCTTGTTGAATAATCAGCCTTTACGTAATTTACTTAATGAAATTTTAGATTTAACTCGCATTGAGCGTAATTTACACCGTAATTATTTAGATGCGCTGTCAATCACCGCATCAAGCTATACCACGGGTGATTCTGTGGCGTTTTTTCAATCTAATACACAGTCACCTTGGCGGCGCGCTAAACGCGAAGGCCAAGCGGCACGTATTAACGTTGAACATTTAATGGCGTCCAGTGCAATTCCTATGGTGTTTCCGAGCGTAAATGTATACAACCACTACTTTGGTGATGGCTCTATTCACCAATTATCGCCTCTGAGTCCATGTGTCCATTTAGGCGCTGAAAAAATATTTATTATCGGTGTTGATCAGCCCAAAGAAGCTCATCCGCCGGGTTATCTACCTCACTTCCCAGGGTTATCCTCGATTGCGGGCCATTTGCTCGACAGTGTGTTTACCGACACCTTACAGTCAGATCTTGAGCGCCTTGAACGAATTAACCGAACTTTAGGTTTGTTACCTGGGCGTGATAAACACCAAGAATTAAAGCAAATACAAAGTTTTGTGATCAATCCATCAGAAAACTTTAATGCCATTGCTGCAAACTATTACAGTGATATGCCTTTAGCCATTAAAATATTACTGCGCATGATCGGGGTTAAAAAACGTTCTCAATCGAGTTTAACCAGTTACTTATTGTTTGAAAAACGCTATACCCAGCATTTGATTGAAATTGGTTATAAAGATGGTTTAGAGAAACTGCCACAGATACGCGAATTTTTAGAGCTCGATTAACAGTTAACTATTCACTAATCCGTACCATCGAGTAAATAGCACTCTACCCGCTCTACTCGTCGGGGTTTACCTTGTAGTACAAGAATATCTCCGGCGAGTAAAACAGTGTGCAGCGATGGACTATCAATTTCACGGTCTTTGCGTCGTAATGCTCGCACTGATACTTTACGTTTTTCGAGATTTAATTCATTAATATTTTTAGCAACCGCAAAGGCGTTTTCTGGCAGTGCCATAACGTGTAAATACTCAAGCCGCTCGGCGTTGTTTTCTTCACTATCAAATTGATCTCCAGCAAAAAAACCATGTAAAAATTGGTAACGGTTACGCCGCTCTTTGCTAACCCGCCTAACAATACGCGACATCGGCACGCCCGACATAGACAACACGTGCGACACTAACATTAAGCTCGCTTCCAGTGTTTCTGGCACCACCTCAGTCACGCCAAGCTCTTTGAGTGCTTCGAGATGACTATCATCGCGCATGCGTACCAGTATTTTCACGTCAGGAGCTATTTGCTTTATCGCATCGATCACGATTTGCGCATGTTCAAAATCGGTGAAAGTAATGATCACTAGTCGAGCTCGTTCGACTCCTGCTGATTTTAAAATATCTTTTTGTTTTACATGACCAAAAATAACGGGCTCTCCAGCTGCTTTGGCCTCTTGAACTAGTATTGGGTTACTTTCAACAGCAACGTACTCTATTGCTTCTGGCTTTAAAAACCGCGCAATAGTTTGCCCAACCCGAGAGAACCCACAGATCACTACATGGTTTTGATACAAGGTGCTACTGTTAGGCTGTTGCTGCCACTCACCGTTGGGATTTTTTAATACCCCAAGTTGTTTTAATAACCAAGGCGTCGATTCTATTAAATAAGGCGTTAAGCCCATCGACATGACTGCAATAGCAATTAAAAATGAGGCGTGATCTAAAGCTAATAATTGGTGTTTAGTAGCAAGCGCAATTAATACAAAACCAAACTCGCCCATTTGCCATAGCATGATGGCTGCTGCAATTGCATCTTGTTTTCGCTCGCCCATCAGTTGCGCTAAAAAAGTAATAACACCAATTTTTAATACTAGCATTAGCGCTAATGCAGCCACTATCCAATACCATACGCCAAACACATATAAAATATCGAGCTGCATACCGACAGTGACAAAAAATAGGCCCATTAAAATATCGCGAAATGGTCGAATATCAGCTTCTAATTGATGTCGGTACTGGCTTTCGCCGAGCATCATTCCTGCTAAAAATGCGCCCAGCGCCATCGATAAGCCAAATAAATACGTTAAGCCTGCGGCAAATAAGGCAACCACTAAGGTGGTCAAAACAAACAATTCATCGGTGCGCATTAATGCAACTTCGCTAAAGACTTTTGGCAATACCCACTTGCCTATCATCCATAACAATAAACATACAAATGCGCCTTTAGTTAAAGCGAAAGTCAGGGCCCAGGCAATGCCTTCAGTATCACTGCTTTGGGCCAGTAAAGGTAAAGTAATCAGTAACGGCACCACCGCAATATCTTGAAATAATAACATTCCGATAGCGAGCTGCCCTCGCCGCTGTTTAAGTTCGCCGGTTTCTTTAAGTAATTTAACCACCACCGCTGTTGATGACAACGCCATTAATGTCGCAATAGTGAAACTGCTCAACAAAGACAAATCCATCAACAATAAAATCAGCATAAACACAATACTTGTGACAATTACTTGCAACGTGCCCAAGCCAAATACAATATTGCGCATTGCCATTAAGCGGCCAACAGAAAACTCCAGCCCTAAACTAAATAATAAAAATACAATACCAAGCTCAGCTACAAAATGTATTTCATGACTTTGCGCCATCCAGCCAATGCCATGACTACCCGCTAATAAGCCAGTAGCAAGGTAGGCGAGGATCGGCGGTAAGCCAATGCGCTTAAATAACCATACCAGCACCACAGCAGCCAGTAATAAGCCAAATATTTGAGCCAATACACTTTGCAAATAAACCTCCTATTTATACTGTTGCCATACCGTCAAAATTTTAGCTACTTAAGAGTTAACTATAGCAACTATCTGTTTTTCAGCCAGTTTGGAATAGTGGCACAAAAATCGCTTAGAAAAGTAATAACAAACTCCTAGGGGGAGAAAACCATGGAAAATGTCCATATTTTGACGCAGCGCATCTCGGCACGTGGCGAGTTTCTGCCGTTTTCGGCAGAGCATTACCGTAATAATGAACCTGCTGCTATTCATAGTTTGCTCGAAAAACTGCAAACAACGTTAAATATAGAAGAGCTATTAACGATTTATGCTGAGCATGCAAAACAAATCATAAATTTTTCAGGCTTGCAGTTTCAGTCGTCTCTTGGAGTGGCACAAATCCCTAATAGTGATAATAGTAAACCGCCATATTCATTTAATTTAGACATAAATAATGAACATTTAGGGCAGCTGATCTATTTTTGCCAATACCCGCTTTCGGGAAGTATCAAGCAAAAGTTAGTTGGCTTACACAGCGTATTGGTTTATCCATTACGTAATGCATTAATGTATAGCCGCGTGCTAAAGCTAGCTACTAAAGACACTTTAACAGGACTTAATAATCGTAGTCAGTTTGATGCTATTTTGGCTCAGAAATTAGAGCGTTTTCGCCGCCATCATCGTCCATTTAGTCTAATGTTGTTAGATTTAGATAACTTTAAACAAGTTAATGATAGCTACGGTCATAAAATTGGCGATGACGTATTACAAGAGTTTGCCAACGTTTTATGCAGTAGTATTCGCGGGACTGATTCTGTATTTCGTTTTGGTGGTGATGAGTTTGCAGTATTAATCGATGATCCTGAATTTACCACAAATAAAGTGATTGCTCAGCGAGTAATGCAGTTAGTGACTCAGTCAAGTTTAATGAAACAATATGAAGTCACCACCAGCATTGGATTTACTTTGGCAAACAGCAAAGATTGTGAGAATGAGATTTTTGCCCGCGCCGATAAAGGTTTATACAAGGCCAAAGCATCAGGGCGTAACTGCGCTAAAGCGTATTAATTAAAGGTAAGCCTAGTTCCCCCACTAGGCTTTCTTTTATAATTATACTAATTATCTGACTTGGCTAATAACTTATAACCTAATAGTGCTAAGCAAAAACCAAAAAAGAAACCACTAATTAGGTATAACAAAGCAGCCATGCTGGTTAGTGGTACAACAATGACCATTAATAATGGAATACTCACCCCAACAATAAAAAATAGTCCACCTTTACCTAACCAGTACGCAATTAAAATAATTGCACACACCAAACCACCTAAAACCGAATACGCTAACGTTAATAGCGCAAGCTCAAACATTACCGTGGCAATGCCCGCTATAACGGCTGTAACTATTAGCCCTAACGGTGCTTTATTGACTAGTGATAAACCAACATGTGGCTGTGACGTTGTCATGTTTTTATCTCCCAAAATATACCTTTTTCATCGGCGTGTTCTGCACTTATAAAATGCCCTACGACATAAACTAATTGCTCATTATAAAAAATAAGTGGCACATTAGCACGTAACCATGGCGCTACTTTTGCATCTTTAAACCAATGTTTAATGCTGTTGTGACCCGGTTTTTTAAGCGGTTTAATACGCGCCTGTGGACAATTAAACTGGACAGAAACGTGTTCATCAAGCAATGGTTTTCTAACTCCTATACCTGATAATTGTATTAGGGTACGACCATCTGAAAGTAACTGGTTTTGAGCAGTTAGTGATTGGCTGTCAGGAACGGTTGTTTCACGTACAAAATATAAAAATTTTTGATGCCGGCGAACTTGCCCATCCGTTAACTGAATAAGTAGCTGCGCATCAGCTTTTGCTGTTAAACCTTGTGTAAGTATTTGCTGAGTTTGTTGTTGTGATGGCATAAGCGTCGTAAATTGTCCAAGCCAACAACGCAAAACATTTGCTTGGCGCGCAGCGCTAAAATTTGCTAGCTGTAAACAACTTAACCCTTGCTGGGTATTTTGGCATTGGCTTAAATCTAACTGAGTGTATTCATCAAGTACATCTTGCTGCTGTTGAAGAAGGTTAACACTGCGCGCTGCGCTTTTCTCAAAGCCGGTAAATCGTTCACTTAATAGAGGCACTATTTGCTGACGAATAAAGTTGCGATCAAAGCGCTCATCCGTATTTGAATCATCGGTAATATGCTCAAGCTTAAACTCGGTAGCAAATTGTTCAATACTGTGTCGTGTGGTGTTCAGCAGTGGCCGTAAACATTCTCGCCCAGAACTCAAGGTGCGAGTTTGCCGCATAGATGATAGGCCTTGTAATCCTGAGCCCCGTTTTAGTCTCAATAAAAACGTTTCTAGTTGATCATTTAAGTGCTGCCCTAGCAAAATAATACTGCCGCTTGGGCTATGCTGATCAAGTGCCTGATACCGAGCATCGCGGGCGAGCTCTTCTAGACTCGTGCGTGATTTATTGGTGATTTTTACCTGAGCCGAGTAAAAAGGAACTTTTACTATTGCACATAGTTTTTCGCAAAAATGCTGCCAATCGTCGCCATACTGACTTAAACCATGATTAACATAAACTGCGCTTAATTGCAGTTGCGGTATTTCAGCTTTTAGCGCATTCATTATATGCAGTAATACCACCGAATCCACACCACCAGAGAGCGCTACCGTAAATGCGGTTTTGTGCTCATCGGTATAAGGCGTAATGGCATTTTTTACTTGTTGGTATAACGATGTTGTTTGCATGAGTAACCATCAACTTAAATTTAGTAGTGATCCAAGCTCCAAAGCATTCTAAAACAAAAAAGCCGCAATAGCGGCTTTTTTTCATCAATTTGGTTGTTTTGTTTATCTTAACAATAACCAAACGACATTAAACGTTTATAGCGTTGATCAAGCATCTCATCCAGTGACAGAGCTTGTAAATCAGCTAAATCGCGCTTAAGTTGATTTTTCAGGTTACGCGCCATACCTTCGTAGTTACGGTGTGCGCCACCTAATGGCTCTTCAACTAAGCTGTTGATCAAATCAAGCTCTTTAACACGCTCAGCGGTTACACCCATCGCTTCTGCAGCAAGAGGAGCTTTATCAGCGCTCTTCCACAAAATTGATGCACAACCTTCTGGTGAAATCACCGAGTAAGTACTGTACTGCAACATGTTAACGCGATCACCTACACCAATGGCTAGAGCACCACCTGAGCCACCTTCACCAATAACCGTACAAATTGTTGGCACTTTTAATGCTGCCATCACTTTAAGGTTACGTGCGATTGCTTCAGATTGGCCTCGCTCTTCAGCGCCAACACCAGGGTATGCACCTGGGGTGTCGATAAAGGTCATAATTGGCATTTTAAAACGCTCTGCCATTTCCATTAAGCGTAATGCTTTACGGTAACCTTCAGGCTTTGGCATACCAAAGTTGCGTTTAATTTTTTCAGCTGTGTCACGGCCTTTTTGTTGGCCAATAACCATCACTGGTTGACCTTCAAAGCGTGCAACACCGCCTAAAATTGCCGGATCATTCGCAAAAGTACGATCGCCAGCAAACTCGTCAAATTCCGTGAAAATACGCTCGATATAATCTCGAGTATAAGGACGCAACGGATGACGGGCTAACTGAGACACCTGCCAAGCACCTAATTTAGAGAATATTTCCTCTTTCATTTTAGCGCTTTTCTCTTTTAATCGACTGACTTCCTCTTCTAACTCAAGGTCTAAATCGCCAGCGCGGCTTATATTTTGTAACTCTTCAATTTTTGCTTCTAACTCTGCGATTGGAAGCTCAAAATCAAGATAATTGAGGCTCATGCTCTAAACTACCTAATTAGTTAAATTCTAGTTCTACATCTTGCGCCGCCATTAACGATAACTTATGAATTAAGTCATCACTAGGCGTAACACACCATTCTGTCCCGAGGGTTAACTGTGCCAACGCATCTGGACGCTGATAGTAAACCTTAATCGGACAAGTACCAAACTTATAAGGTTCGAGTACTTTTTGTAATTTATCGAAGAAGTTGGCTTCGATTTGCACCATATTTAGCGTCATTTTAATCGCTTTAATACGTTTTTCGCGCGCTTGCGCGATGGTGCATATGTCTCTGGCGGTCATTGTAATACCACCGGAGAAGTTATCAAAGCTGACCTGTCCAGATATTACCAAGATATTGTTGATTTGCAGCATATCTTGGTACATTTCAAACTGTTCTGGGAATAAGCGTACATCAATACGGGCACTCTTGTCATCTAAAGTTACAAGCCCCCAACGATTTCCCTTTTTATTTACTAGTGTACGTGCAGCTATAACAAGGCCTGCAGCGGTTGATTGCACATCACGATTAGTTGGCTGTAAATCCACTAATTTACCACTGGTGTAATATTTCAGCTCTTTACGATACTGATTTATTGGGTGCCCGGTTAAATATAAGCCTAAGGTTTCTTTTTCCCCATCAAGCCATTGGTTATCAGTCAGTGGCGTGGCTTTTATAAATGCTTGCTCGACTTCATCCGGCTCTGTCGCTAATAAACCAAATAAATCAGTTTGCCCTAACGACTCTGCTTTATGATGCTGATCAGCCGCTTTCATCGCGTCTTTTAAGCTTGCCAATAACGTAGCACGCGCTGGTTGCGTTTTCTCGGGACCGAGTTGATCAAGCGCACCGGCGTAAATAAGTTTTTCGGTTACGCGTTTATTGATACGTTTTAAATCTACCCGCGCACAAAAATCGAATAGGTCTTTAAATGGCCCACCGTTACTTCGCGCTTCTAAAATTGCATCTACAGGCGCTTCACCCACGCCTTTGATAGCACCAATACCATAAACAATTTCACCCTTGAGGTTTACTGTAAACTTATAGGCACCGGCATTTACATCAGGCGGTAATAAAGTGAGTTTCATATTCTCACATTCATCAACCAAGGTGACGATTTTTTCAGTGTTATCCATATCAGCCGACATCACCGCCGCCATAAATTCAGCAGGATAATGGGTTTTCATCCACAGCGTTTGGTACGATACTAACGCATAGGCTGCGGAGTGCGATTTATTGAAACCGTAGCCTGCGAACTTCTCTACCAAGTCGAAGATCTTAATCGCCAGTTCGCCGTCAATGCCGTTATTTCGCGCACCATCTTCAAATGTTGAACGCTGTTTTGCCATCTCTTCTGGCTTTTTCTTACCCATTGCACGACGTAACATATCGGCGCCACCTAGGGTGTAACCAGCCAGTACCTGAGCAATTTGCATTACTTGTTCTTGATACAAGATAATGCCGTAAGTCGGCTCCAAAATAGGCTTTAAGCTTTCGTGTTGATATTGTGCATCTGGATAAGAAATTTCTTCGCGACCAAGTTTTCGGTCGATAAAGTTATCTACCATGCCTGACTGCAATGGCCCGGGACGAAACAAGGCTACCAAGGCGATCATATCTTCAAAGCAATCGGGCTTTAAGCGCCTTACTAAGTCTTTCATACCACGGGATTCAAGTTGGAATACCGCGGTAGTTTCTGCTCTTAATAGCAGCTCTATACTCTTTTTATCATTCAGTGGAATGGTGTTGATATCTATTGACTCTTTGCCCTCTCGGGTTAAGCGCTCATTAGTCATATCAACTGCCCATTGCAAAATGGTCAGGGTTCGTAGACCTAAGAAGTCAAACTTTACTAATCCGGCGGTCTCTACGTCATTTTTATCAAACTGAGTAACCGGAAACTTACCTTCATCGTCACAATACAGGGCGGCAAAATCAGTAATTGTAGTCGGTGAAATAACCACACCACCGGCATGTTTACCAGCGTTACGTGTACAGCCTTCAAGGATGCGACACATATCGATTAAGTCTTTTACTTCTGTATCGCCATCGTAAGCTTCTTGCAGGCGCGGCTCAACATCAAACGCTTTTGCCAACGTCATGCCGGGATCGCCTGGGATCAGTTTTGATATACGGTCAACAAATCCGTACGGGTGGCCAAGTACTCGGCCAACATCGCGTATTACCGCTTTTGCTGCCATAGTACCAAAAGTAATGATCTGTGATACCGCGTCTCGTCCATATAGAGCCGATACGTGATCGATTACTTCATCGCGTCTATCCATACAGAAATCGACGTCGAAATCCGGCATTGATACACGTTCAGGGTTCAAGAAGCGCTCGAAAAGTAAATCAAATTCAAGCGGATCAAGATCGGTAATTTTCAGCGCGTACGCCACTAACGAACCCGCACCTGAACCACGCCCTGGCCCAACTGGAATATTGTTATCTTTACTCCACTGGATGAACTCCATTACGATCAAGAAGTAACCAGGGAAACCCATTTGGTTAATTACATCGAGCTCGATTTGTAAACGCTCGTCGTATTCAACACGTTTTTCTGCTCGGTCAGCTTCATCAGGGAATAAAAACTGTAGGCGCTCTTCAAGACCGTCTCGGGATACTTTCACCAAGAAGTCTTCAATTTTTAATGAGCCGGTTGGGTAATCTGGTAAGAAATACGTACCAAGCTGCACCGTCACATTACAGCGTTTGGCGATTTCCACACTGTTTTGCAGCGCTTCTGGGATATCACTAAACAGCTCAGCCATTTGTGCTGGGGTTTTTAAGTACTGCTCTTCAGAGAAGCGCTTTGGTCGGCGTTTATCATCAAGCGTATAGCCGTCAAATATTGCTACGCGTATTTCGTGGGCCTCGAAGTTTTCAGGCTTCAAAAATACCACTTCGTTGGTAGCCACCACTGGCAATTGCTCAACGGTTGCAAGCTCAACCGCTAAGTGTAAATAGTCTTCTTCTTGTGTACGCTTAGTACGTATCAACTCAATATAGTAGTTATCACTAAAATGCTGTTTATAAAAACTAACCACCGACTCAACTGTGGCTGGGTTGCCTTTTAATAGCGCTTTACCTAAATCGCCATCTTTGGCACCAGAGAGTAAAATAAGCCCTTCTTTGTGCTCAACTAACCAATCTCGTTCAATAACAGGGCGATGAAATAAATGCCCACGTTGATACGCTTTAGAGATTAAAAGGGTAAGATTTTTATAACCGACATTATCTTTAGCTAAAATAACTAACCGACAAGGCCCTTCTGGAAACTCTGGGCTGTGTAACCAAAAATCAGCACCAACAATTGGTTTAATACCCGCATTATGAGCGGTGTCGTAAAAGCGCACTAAACCACATAAGTTCATTTGGTCGGTAATGGCCAATGCCGGTAATTGTAATTCCTGCGCTTTGGCGACAATCGGTTTAGTTTTCGCTAAACCATCGACCATTGAAAAGTCTGAATGTACCCGTAAATGCACAAAATCTGGAGCTGCCATTACTTCTCCTGCATCGCCAGTACACGTTGTACTGGTTTAAAGCTTTTACGATGTTCACTAATGGCGCCGTACTGCTCAAGAGCAGCAAAATGTGCCTTGGTTGGGTAGCCTTTATGACCTGCAAAACCATATTCTGGATAGCGTTTATCAAGCTCAATCATTTCATCATCACGGGCAACTTTAGCAATAATGGATGCTGCTGAGATCTCTGCCACTAGACTGTCGCCTTTTATTACGGCTTGTGCCGGCATACTGAGCGCAGGTAGGCGATTGCCATCGACAAATACAAACTCAGGGGTGGTACTTAAGCCTTCAACCGCACGAGTCATTGCCAGCATAGTGGCATGGAGAATATTTAACTCGTCGATTTCTGTGGGGCTACATCGGCCAATGGACCAACACAGCGCTTTTTCTTTGATCTCAATTGCTAGTGCTTGGCGTTTTTTATCGGTTAACTTTTTTGAATCCGCAAGACCAGCTATCGGTTTAGCTGGATCGAGGATCACCGCAGCGGTCACTACATCGCCAACTAATGGCCCACGGCCGACTTCATCAACGCCAGCGATAAAGCTGAGGTTAGGTCGTTCAATTTGCATCTATAATCTCCGCAACAGCAGTGGCTGCTTGCTCACTAGCATTTAAGCGTATTTGCTGGTGAATGGCTAAAAAACGCGCTTTTAACTCGCGATTATCACTATTTAGCATTGGTTCAAGGGCGTTCGTTAGGTTTTCAACGCTGCAATCATGCTGCATAAATTCAGGCACTAGCTCTTCGTCAGCTAATAAGTTTGGTAACGAAAAGTATTTAATATTAAAAGTGAATAAACTTTTAAAAATCCAATAACTTAGGGCTTTTATTTTATAGCCAACCACCATAGGTTTTTTATAAAGCATCCCTTCCAGGGTCGCGGTACCTGATGCAATTAAAATCACATCTGCCGCTTGCATTGCAAGGTTCGATTGCCCATCCAACAACTGAATATTTAGTTGTGGCGCTGTAGCTGCCAAAATAGCACTAAATTGTGCTTTGCGTTGCTCATTTACTAATGGCACCACTATTTTTAAATCAGGATTTTTAGCTTGTAGCCCGGCCGCTGTTTTAAGGTAAGTTTCACTAAGCAACCCTACTTCTGAGCCTCGACTACCTGGCAATAATGCCAGTACTTTATCATCAAGGCTTAAACCCAATTGTTGACGCGCTGCGCTGTCGTCATGCTCAAGGGCAATATCATCAGCCAGTGTATGGCCAACAAAAGTACATGGCACATTATGTTTATCGTAAAATGCTTTTTCAAACGGTAATAAAGCCAGCACCATATTGGTTGCAGCGCTGATTTTGTGGATACGTTTTTCTCGCCATGCCCACACTGATGGACTTACATATTGAATCGTTTTAATCCCAGCATCTTTTAACGGCTTTTCAACCCGTAAATTAAAGTCAGGTGCATCAATACCTATATAAACGTCTGGCGGGTTATCAATAAAGTGTTGGACTAGTTGCTTGCGAATTTTTAATAACCGCGGTAATCGGCCTAGCACTTCCACTAAGCCCATTACAGCTAACTCTTCCATATCAAATAAGCTACTACAGCCTTGCGCCTGCATTTTCGGCCCTGCAATACCTTCAAAAATGGCATCAGGGTAGCGCTGTTTCAATGCTTTAATTAGGCCTTCACCTAAAATATCACCAGAGAGCTCTCCAACTACAATCGCTATACGTAGTGGCTGTTTATCTTTATTCATGGCTGTTTTTTATTCACAAGTCAACAAGACGGTCATAGGCAGTAGTCTAGCTTGTTTTACTGCGCGATTAAATGACACACCCTGAATAAATTAGAGAAACCTTCAGCAACGTACCTTTACTGATACAATCAGAACTATTTGCCTGTTTTTCAAACATATATTGGTAAATAGTTAAGCTCTGTGTTTCACTAACTAAAGCCGATTAAAAAGCGTCGCATTAATCATAATGGGGTAATATTTATCCATGTTGTGATTGACAATAATTAACCAAAAGAGAATAATGCATAAAGTTTCAATAATTACTGAAACTTCATTAACTAACTTTTGCTTACTTTATTTGTTTTGTGACTCGCCCGCACATACAAGGAGCTATAAAAAATGATAGATGAAACCTTTGTGGATCTATCGCGATTACAGTTTGCTGTCACCGCCCTGTTTCACTTTTTATTTGTACCACTGACTCTAGGTATGACCTGGATTTTAGTGATCATGGAGTCGGTTTATGTAATGACCGGCCGAGAAATCTACCGTGATATGACCAAGTTTTGGGGTAAACTATTTGGCATTAACTTCGCCATTGGTGTAGCCACAGGCCTTACCATGGAGTTTGAATTTGGTACTAACTGGTCTTATTACTCTCATTATGTGGGCGATGTATTTGGCGCTCCCCTTGCGATAGAAGGGTTAATGGCATTCTTTTTAGAATCGACCTTTGTGGGTATGTTTTTTTTAGGCTGGGAGCGGCTCAGTAAACGCCAGCATTTAGGTGCAACCTTTTTAATGGCTATTGGTACTAATATGTCTGCGCTGTGGATATTAGTCGCTAATGGTTGGATGCAAAACCCTGTCGGTGCTGAATTTAACTATCAAACTATGCGCATGGAAATGACGAGTTTTGCCGAGCTTGTGTTTAACCCTGTCGCACAAGTTAAGTTTATTCATACTGTGTCTGCGGGCTATGTTGCCGCATCCATGTTCGTATTGGGGATCAGTAGTTGGTATATCCTTAAGGGCCGTGATCTCGCTTTTGCAAAACGCTCTTTTTCAGTCGCTAGCGGCTTTGGTTTAGCCTCAGTATTGTGTGTTATTTTACTTGGCGATGAATCAGGCTATGAAGTCGGTGAAGTACAAAAAGTAAAACTGGCAACCATTGAAGCTGAATGGCACACCGAGGAAGCACCCGCTGCGTTTACGTTAGTGGGGATCCCTGATTCCGATAAACAGGTGACCCATGCCGCCGTTAAAATCCCGTATGCGCTAGGCTTAATAGCGACCCGCTCGTTAGATGAGCAAGTTACCGGCATTAATGATTTAGAAAAACAACACGAAGTGCGTATTCGTAACGGTATGATCGCTTATAAATACCTTGAAAAACTGCGCAGTGGTGATGACTCAGCTGAGAATATTGCTAAGTTTGACACCCTCAAAGCTGATTTAGGCTACGGCTTATTGTTAAAGCGTTATACACCAAATGTAGTGGATGCAACTGAAGCACAAATTCAGCAAGCCGTTAAAGATTCGTTCCCTCAAGTAGGCCCGATGTTTTGGTCATTTAGGATCATGGTTGGCTGTGGTGTGATTATGCTGGGCGTATTTGTATTGTCTTTTTATTACAATGCACATCGTGTGATTGAACAAAAACGTTGGTTATTGTGGGCTGCGGTGTGGAGTATCCCTCTACCTTGGATAGCAATTGAATTTGGCTGGATAGTTGCCGAGTATGGCCGTCAGCCGTGGGCAATTTCAGAAATACTGCCGACCTTTTTAGCGACCTCGTCACTGACTGTCAATGATATTTTAATAAGCTTAACCGGCTTTATCGTATTCTACACCGGCCTTGCTATTGTCGAAGGCTGGCTGATGCTGCGATTTGTAAAAATAGGACCAAGTTCATTGCACACTGGTAAATATCACTTTGAACATTTAGATGACCATACTAATGGCGACCAAATAACTGACGAGCAAGGAGCAAAATCATGATTTTCGATTATGAAACGTTAAAGTTACTTTGGTGGGTTATCATCGGCGTATTGTTAATTGGTTTTGCAATCACCGATGGTATGGACATGGGCGTGGCTATGCTTATCAAGTTAGTTGGTAAAACCGACAGTGAACGCCGTGTGGTGATCAATACGGTAGGTCCACACTGGGATGGTAACCAAGTATGGTTTATCACCGCAGGTGGTGCCTTATTTGCAGCGTGGCCGATGGTTTATGCGGCTGCATTTTCGGGCTTTTACTTTGCTATGATGTTGGTATTGTTTGCCTTATTTTTTAGACCTTTGGGTTTTGACTATCGCAGCAAAATTGACTCTCCGCGCTGGCGTAACAATTGGGATTGGGGCTTATTTGCTGGCAGTGCCATTCCTGCTCTGGTATTTGGCGTGGCCTTTGGCAATCTGTTTTTAGGTGTGCCATTTAGTATTGATGAATACCTTAGAACCAGCTACCAAGGATCTTTCTTTGCATTATTAAATCCATTTGCCTTATTAGCCGGCTTGATCAGCGTAACTATGTTACTTGCCCATGGCGGTATGTGGTTACAGCTGCGTACAGACAGTGATGTTGCTCGTCGCTCAGCGCAATATGGTCGTTATGCACTGTTAGCATTCATCGTGTTATTTGCTGTTGCAGGTATTTGGATTGCTAATCTTGATGGTTACCAAATAATCTCGATGGGTGATACGCAAGGCTTTGCAAACCCACTAGATAAAACAGTAACCACCTCTGCAGGTGCTTGGTTAAACAATTATCAACAAATGCCTTTAACTATGCTGTTCCCTGCGGTCGCTTTTTTAATGGCTGCATTAGCGTGGATATGTTCAAAAATTAATAGACCGGGCCTGGCATTAATAGCAACAAGCTTAATGCTTGGCGGTGTGATCATGACGGCTGGAATGTCCTTATTCCCATTTATTATGCCATCAAGTAATCACCCTGATATTAGTTTAACAATATGGGATGCGGTTTCTAGCCATAGAACATTGAATGTAATGTTTATTGCAGTAAGTATTTTTGTGCCACTTATTTTACTTTACACCACATGGTGTTATGTGAAAATGTGGCGCAAAGTAACCGTAGAAGAAATTGAAAATAACAGCCATGGCAGTTACTAAGGAGATTTGATCTATGTGGTATTTTGCTTGGATACTCGGTGTTTTATTAGCCTGTACGTTAGGTGTGATCAACGTTATGTGGTACGAATTTGGCCAGAACAAAGACAGTATCGCTGACGACGAACAAGAATTACACGATAGGCTTAATCGCCAAAATGACGACTAACCCCCGACCAAATCGCGCGCAGCAAACTACGCTACGCGCGTTTTTAAAAACGCATTCCAATCACGCTGGCAGTCTTTTAAAAATCAGTATTGCGCTAGGAACATTTAACGCATTATTGATGATTGCCAGTGCTTATTTAGTGGCACGATCAATTCATTTAGTGATGTTTGAACACGCCAATTTAGCCACTATTACCCCTTTACTTTGGCCATTAGCAGCATTGATTTTAGGGCGCGGAATATTGCTTGGATTTTCGCAGTGCATAAGTGCCCAAGCCGCACTTAAAATTAAAACTGCAATGCGCCATGCTTTACTCGAGAAACTCACCTTACTTGGGCCAAGTTATATTGAACAACAAGGTCATGGCGCGACTTTAAACACCCTACACAATGGTGTTGAAGCACTGCACGATTATTATGCTAATTATTTACCGAGCGTGGCTTACAGTGCGCTTATTCCTTTGGCTATCCTGATGGTGATTTTTCCTACCGATTGGAAAGCTGGGTTGATTTTTTTATTCACCGCCCCCCTAATTCCGTTTTTTATGATTTTGGTTGGCCACAAAGCAGAACAACTGAATCAACAACGTTGGCAACAACTAGCTGTGTTGGGTAATTACTTTTTTGACCGCTTACAAGGCTTAACCCAACTAAAGTTATTTAATGCGACTACGCGCGAACTAAAACAAATTGCCAAAATTTCCGATGACTTTCGCCATGCGACTTTAAACGTATTAAAAATCGCATTTTTATCATCTTTCGCACTCGAGTTTTTAGCGACCATTAGTGTCGCGTTAGTAGCGGTGATAATCGGTTTTCGGTTGTTTTTTGGTACCTTAGATTTTTCGACCGGCTTTGTTGTACTGTTACTTGCCCCGGAGTTTTATTTACCGCTGCGCCAACTCGGCAGCCATTACCATGCCCGATTAGAAGGGATTAGTGCCGCCGCTGATATGCTAAAAATATTGAATGAGCCACTCCCTGCTAAGGCTCTTGAGAACATACAACCAAATACTCAAAATAGCTTAAACTTACCAAGTATCGAACAACTAAATATTGATAATTTAAATTTTCATTACCCACAAAGTAATGAAGGCGTTAACAATATAAACCTAACATTTGCAGGCACAGGCCTGTATGCCATCGTTGGTCAAAGTGGTGCTGGTAAAAGCACCTTACTCGATTGTTTATTAGGGTTTCATCCTCAGGTGATCGGTGCTGTTACGGTAAATCAACAACAATTAGCCGCATCACACATTAAGCAATGGCAGCAACATATTGCCTGGATCCCACAACAACCTACTTTATTGTTTAACAGTATCAAAGCTAACTTACTATTGGCCAAACCGGATGCCACACTCACGCAGCTAGAAACTGCAGCAGAGCAAGCTGGTGCACTTGAGTTTATCAATCAATTACCAGAGGGCTTTGACACTCAAATTGGTGAACAAGGCGAAGGACTCTCAGGCGGGCAAAAGCAGCGGATCGCTTTAGCTCGGGCATTTTTAAAACAAGCGCCAATTTTGATCCTTGATGAGCCAACCGCACACCTCGATAGCCAAACTGAGCAACAGGTGCAAGCGGCTATCAATCATTATGCACAGCAACATCTCGTTGTGGTGATAGCCCATCGCTTAAATACCATTGCACAAGCTAAACAAGTTATTGTAATGAAAGATGGTGCTGTTATTGAACAAGGTAGCTTTAAAACCCTCATCGATAACCAAGGCGCGCTGTTTGATTTAGTGCATGCAAGGAGTAAACAGCATGACTAATTTTTTACGTTTATTAAAACTGTGTAGACCGCACCTAGGTGCAATGCTGTTAGGGGCATTTTTAGCAACCTTAACAGTACTGGCAAACGTTGGCTTATTGGCTATTTCTGGTTGGTTTTTAGCCGCCATGGCTGCGGCTGGCTTGGCCGGCACGCAAATGAATTACTTCACACCAGCCGGCACAATTAGATTTTTGGCAATCGTAAGAACCGCCTCTCGTTACGGCGAGCGATTGGTAACCCACAACGCCACCTTTTTATTATTAAGTGAAATTCGTGTCAGTGTTTTTAACACGCTAAGCCAGCTAAGCAATGTTGATTTAGCCATGAGCCGCAGCGCCGATCTATTTAACCGCATGCAAAATGACGTTGAAGCGCTCGATAAATTTTACTTAAACGTATTATTACCAATGATTGTTGCGCTAATCAGCGTGCCAATTGTGGTTGCAATTATGGCAGCCTACAACAGTAATGTAGCGCTACTATGCTTTACTGCACTCTTAATAGTAGGCGTTGCCCTGCCGATCATACTGAGTAAACAACTTCAGCAAACTGCCGACCTCGAAACTCACTATTCGGCGACTTTACGTGCTGAATTATCAGATACCCTAAGTGGCTTACGAGAGCTGGCTATCTATCAAGCCACCGAGCAACAAATTGAGCAATGTCGGGCAGCCAGTGAACGCTATAATCGGCAACTATTTGTTCGCCATAGCGCCGAAGCACATAGTAATGGCGTATCACTATTAATAGTACAACTGAGTATGCTCGGTGCCATTATGATAATTGCACCGCTAGTTTACAGCGGAGCTATGGCCAATGTTGAACTGGCAATGCTTAGTTTATTTGTGCTTGCTAGTTTTGAAACAGTGCTAACGCTGCCAAATGCGTTTATTCAATTGCCCGTAGCGCTAAGCGCTGCAAAGCGTATTTTTGATTTAGAAGATAAACTGCGCCCTGAAACTACAAGCGTTCAGGAGTCGTTATCAGTGCAACCTTTAGGGCTTGAATTTAAAGATCTTAGTTATTGTTACCACAGTGATACTTTTGCGCTTAACAACTTAAGTTTTGCGATTGAGCCACTGCAAAAAGTCGCGATTGTGGGGCAAAGCGGCAGTGGGAAAAGTACGCTGGTTAATTTACTCAGTGGTTTATGGCCACAGCAAAATGGTGAGATAAATCTAACTTCAGCAGACAAAACCATAGCAATTAACACGATCAGTCAACAAAATCGCTGCGAACTGATTAACATAGTAGCACAACAACATCATATTTTTGATGGCACCATTGCTGAAAACTTACGCTATGCGGCGCCCTCAGCAACTAAACAACAAATGCGCACAGCCTGTCAACAAGCACAGTTAGGTGATTGGCTTAGCGAGTTAAAACTAGGATTAGACACCCGCTTAGGCACAGGTGGCAGAAGTTTGTCGCGTGGGCAATCGCGGCGTTTAGCGTTAGCGCAAGCCTTACTCAGAGCACCGGCTATTTTAGTGCTTGATGAGCCAACCGAAGGCCTCGACAATCAATCGAAGCATCAAGTTATGGATGCGATATTAACCAGCATGCAGCACTGTACTGTGATCAGCATAACTCACGACCCTGCCTTACTTGCCAATATGGATAACGTAATTTGGTTAGAGCAAGGGCAAATAAAAGCGATTGCAACGCATCAGCAACTATTAGCAGAGCAACCTGAGTACGTGAACTTGATCACACGCTTTTAATCAATTACTTCAACGGTTACGTTAATAACGCCCGAGCTTGGCTCTGCGAGTTGCTCAAACGCATGCTTTGTTAAATCGATGATACGGCCGCGAATAAAAGGACCGCGATCATTCACTCGAACGACCACTGAACGGTTATTTGCTGTGTTTGTGACTTTAACTTTGCTGTTAAAAGGGAGCTGTTTGTGCGCCGCAGTCATGGCTTGTTGGTCAAACTTTTCACCACTAGCGGTCAGCCGACCATGGTATTTATCGGCATAAAAGCTAGCATTTCCCTGCTCACGAATACCTGTGCTTGTTGCAGAATAGTTTGTCTGCGAGCTACTACAGCCAGCTAAAATAGCCAGTGATAAGCTAATTAAAAGTGCTTTAATCAAAATTCAACGCTCCCTTAGAATGCATAAAGGTAGCAGGTATCAACTGAGCTGCAACTGAATTAAAGTAAATACAAAACAGTGAATACAAAAAAGCCACCAAGTTAACTTAATAACTGGTGGCTTTTATACACAGCATAAACGAATTAACGAATAATACCGCGTTCAGAATTTTTCACAAAATCAACCATTAACTGTACTGCTGGGTACTTAGCGGCATCATCAGCAAGCGCTGCAAGTGCCTCTTCAACACCTAAGCTCTTGCGGTATAATGTTTTATAAGCACGACGTGTTGCCATTACTTCATCGCTTTCAAAACCACGGCGCTTCATGCCTTCAGTATTAATTGCAACAGGACCTGCTGGCGTACCTATGGTTGTTACAAACGGCGGCACATCTTTGTTGACGCCAGAGTACATACCTACAAAGGCATGTGCCCCCACTTTACAGAATTGATGAATACCTGAATTACCCGCTAAGATAACCCAGTCACCAATATGTACATGGCCTGCAACAGATGCATTATTAGCAAAAATAACGTTATCGCCAATCACTGCATCATGAGCTACGTGAGTGTAAGCCATAAATAAATTATTGCTACCAATCTTAGTCACACCTTGGTCTTGAATTGTACCTCGGTGGATAGTCGCGCATTCACGAATAACATTGTTATCGCCAATGATAAGTGTGGTTGGCTCATTATTATATTTTTTGTCTTGGCAGGCTTCACCTACAGACGCAAATTGAAATATATGATTGCCTGAACCTATTGTTGACGGACCTTTGACCACAACATGGGATTCGATAATGCAGTTGTCACCAATAACCACATCGTTGCCAATGTAGCTGTAAGGGCCAACTGATACATTATTACCTAACTTTGCACCTGGTTCGATTATCGCTGTAGGATGGATCACAATTAAAGCTCTCTTCTCGCACACATGATTTCGGCACTACATACTATTTTGCCATCAACTTTTGCTTCTGCTGCAAACTTCCAAATATTACGACGCTCTTTTAAAAATTGAACGTGTAAATGCATGGTGTCACCAGGCGTTACTGGTTGTTTAAAGCGCGCATTATCTATCGCTGCAAATAAATATAGTTCATTTTCACTGCGATTTTCGACAGTTTTAAAACCCAATAAACCGGTTGCCTGTGCCATGGCTTCTAAAATTAATACACCAGGAAAAATTGGCTGGTTAGGGAAATGGCCGGTAAAAATCGGTTCATTAAAAGTTACGTTCTTAATTGCATGTAATGATTCACCAGGGGTGTAATCAAGCACACGGTCAACTAGTAGCATCGGGTAACGATGCGGAAGTAAGCTTAAAATTTCTTGTATATCAAGGCTATTTAATTCGTTTGCCAAAATAGCATCCTTATTAATGATCAACGTTTAATGACTTAGTCAGAGTCTCTAGCGCTTTAAGGCGAACTTTCATCTCTGGCAGATTACGTAAATGGGCAATGTTTCTGCGCCACTCTTTATTTGAAGAGTGTGGAAGCCCTGAGGAATAAACACCAGGTTCCGTAATCGCTTTAGTCACCATGCTCATACCCGTAAGTATAACACCATCACAGATATCTATGTGACCATTTATGCCTACAAGCCCCGCAATCTGGCAATTTTTACCAATAGTTGTACTACCAGCTATCACGGTACAGCCAGCAATTGCTGTGCCTGAACCAATTTCAACATTATGAGCAATTTGACATTGGTTATCGATAATCACATTGCTGTGAATGATTGTGTCGTCTATTGCGCCGCGATCAACCGTAGTACCTGCACCAATTTCAACCTTGTCACTAATAATAACGCGACCAAGCTGAGGGATTTTTATCCATTGTCCTTTATCGTTTGCATAGCCAAAGCCATCACTGCCGATTACGCTACTTGATTGAAATAAACAATCATTGCCAATCTCTACATCATGATAAACACTGACATTTGCCCACAGTTTTGTGCCATTGCCAATTTTTGTGTTTTCACCAATAAAGCAATTAGCACCTATTTGCACGTTATCACCAATTACCGCTCCGGCTTCAATCACCGCATTAGCGGCAACAGCGGCTGTGCTTGCAACCGTGGCATCAGGGTGGATCACCGCACTTGGGTGTATACCTGATGACGCTGAACGTGGCGTGGTATCGAGTAACTGAGCTAATTTCGCGTAGCAAACATAGGGGTTAGCAACGATGAGCTTATTACCTTGATAATACTCTGCATCTGCGGCAGATAAGATCACTGCCCCCGCTTGAGTATCACTAAGTTGTGAGCGATATTTCTTATTCGCTAAAAATGCAATATGCCCAGATTGGGCATTTGCAAGTGTAGCAATTTTTGAGATTTCCCAAGCGCCGTCACCGTCAAGCTCGGCGCCTAGAAGTTCCGCAATCTGCGAAAGCGTATAATTATGCATATAATAAGTTCTATTGCTTACTTACTTGATCAACAACTTTACTTGATAAATCAACTACCGTTTTAGGGTTAAAGTAGATAGTAGTATCTTTAACTTTAACTTCATCATATTTACCATCTTTGGCAATATCTTCGATTGCTTTGATGATAAGACCTTGAACTTTAGCTAATTCTTGATTTTGACGAACTTTAATTTCTTGCTCTAAAGGACGACCTTTTTCAGCAAGATTTTTTTGCATACCTTCCACTTTTTCACGTAAGGCATCTTTTTGCGCTTGGCTCATCGTAGTGCTTTCACGCTTGAATTTTTCTGCTTCAAAGCGGATATCGCCCTGCAACTTCTCAAGCTCTTGACGACGCTCAGCAAATTCAGCTTGTAATGTTTGCTCAACTTTTGCCATTTGTGGGATTTGTTTGTAGATTTCTTGCATATCTACGATACCTACTTTATGTGCAAAAGCACTTGCAGAAGTACCCATCATAAGTGTAGCTAAAATGGCAATTGCCGATGATTTAAATGATTTTTTCACAAAAAACTCCTTTAGAATGTATTACTAATGTTAAAGCTGATGGTCTTCGTATCGTCATCTTCTTCTTGTTGCAATGGATACGCAAAACTAATCAACATAGGACCCATAGGTGAGATCCATTGTAGTGATAAACCGGTTGATACCCTAAAGCGCAGCGGATCTGAATAATCCTCAAGCTTAGCGCGTTCATCCGGCCCTAAATTTTTATAACGATCAACGTTAAATTCAGTATCCCATACGTTTGCAGCATCAATAAAGAAGCTGGTACGTACAGAACTGGTATTATCTTCATCCAAGAATGGAGTTGGCACAATTAACTCCATGCCAGCAACCGCTTTAGCATTACCACCAATACGCCCTTGTGGTGTTAACACATCAAACTCTGGCGAACCGCCTATATTGCCTGTTAGGCCACCATCTGGCAACGAAGTGCCCGGAATTAACTGTGGCGTACGTGATATTGCGCGCGGCAATATAGTATTACGGTCAAAACCGCGTAATTCCATTTCTGTTATACGAAAGTACTCTTGGAATGGCAATGTTTGGTCGTAACCATTGGTTGTGCCATAACCGTTACCATAACCAAGCGCAGCACGGGTTGAGAATACCCAACGATGGTTATTCGAAAGCGGCCAATAAAAACGCGAGTCATAGTTTAACTTAAAGTAAGTTAAATCAGAGTTTGGCGTAGTACCTGTTAAGTTTAATGTTTGACGCGAACCTGCAGTTGGGAATAAGCCACGGTTTACTGTCACACGAGACCAGCCAACGCTGAGTTCGTACTTAGTAAAATCAAATCCTTTATCTGGATTATTCGGGTCTAAGAAGGTCTCACGCATAACACGAGTTTGCTCATATTCAGCAATTTCAGATAATTCTTCTTGGATCCAACGTACACCAAAGTTGATACGGTTTACCGCATCAATCGGGAATCCTATATTAGTACCAATCCCGTAGCTTTTCGATTTGTAATCGATGAGGCTAAACTTACTTGCATCGTAATTACTGTAGAAAATACTACTGCCTTGCGACACACCATCTGGGGTGAAGTAAGGGTCGGTATACGATAAACTAACACGTTCTGAACCACGCGAGGTATTGATGTTAAAGCCAATCTGGTTACCCGTGCCTAAGAAGTTAGACTCAGTAACACCGATATTAAATTGCAGACCTAAGTAAGAACCATAAGCAAGACCTGCATTAAAGCTACCTGCTGATTGCTCTTTAACAGTAAAATCGACATCAACTTGGTCATCTATACCAGGGACTGGCACAACATTAAAATCAACACTTTCCATGTAAGGAAGACGTTGAATTTGTAGCTTTGAACGCTCAAGATTCTGATTCGATAACCAGGCGCCTTCCAGCTGGGTCATTTCACGACGTAATACTTCATCTGCGGTATTTTGGTTACCACCAACGATAATACGACGAACATAAACACGCTGACCAGGATTAACTGAGAGTGTTAACTGAACTTCTTTATTTTCATCGTCAATTTCAGGAATGGTGCGAACTTCCGCATTCGCATAACCGAAACGCGCTAAATAACTTTTGATAAATTCTTCAGATGAGGTAACCACTGAGCCATTATAAAGTTCACCGGCACGAAGTGGAATAACGCTTTTGATCAGTTCTTCACGGCCAAGTAAATCACCAATGAAGTCAAAGCCTTTCACTTTGTATTTAACGCCTTCGGTGATGTTAGCTGTTACATACACAGATTCACGCTCAGGACTAACTGATACTTGTGTTGAGTCAATATTAAAACGTAAGTAACCACGGTCTAAATAATAACTACGAATTTTCTCGAGATCGCCTTCAATGGTTTGTTTCTGGTAGCGATCGCTGCCCATAAACTGCCACCAAGGTAAATCTTGTTGTGACTCAGCAAGTGCTAACAAGTCTTCATCACTAAATAATTCATTACCAACTAAGTTGATCTGACGAATAGATGCGGCATCGCCTTCATCAAACTCAAGTTTTAGCTTAACGCGGTTACGCGGTAACTTAGTGATACTGACATCAATTTTAGCGTTGTATTTACCAATACTGTGGAAAAACTCTATTAAGCCTTTCTCGATGTTATCCACCACAGTTTTATCCAGTGGTTCACCTTGGCGAATATCTTGCTGATCAAGCGACTGAGTAAGCTGCTCGTCTTTAATGTCTTTATTACCTTCAAACTCAATAACACTAATTGTTGGGCGCTCTGTTACTTTAAAAATAACATTATTGCCATCACGTAGTGCCTTGATGTTGTCGAAGTGACCTGAGTTATACAAAGACTTAATCGTTTTTGAAATTGTGTAGTCATCAACATTATCACCCACATTAATAGGAATATGTGTCAATGCCGCTCCCAACGCAACGCGCTGTAAGCCTTCAACTTTTAAATCGTCAACAATAAAGGAGTTTTGGCCTAGGGCTGCAAAGCTAGCACCTAATAAACTTGTTACTGCCAAATGTTTTTTTATAGCCATTTTATTATCTTTATCCTTTACAACGGTATTACCGCTCAACACCTTAAAATTATACTTTAGCGGTGTTTTACAATCGTGTTTTAATTCGAGACTGTCGCAATTGCTTACAATCGCGATACATCATTGAACAAAGCGAAACATGTAAGAAAAATGAGTAGCAAGGCACCCACTTTAAAACCAAATTCTTGTGTCTTTTCAGAGACCGGCTTTTTACGAAAAAGTTCAATTATGTAATACATTAAGTGCCCACCATCAAGCACTGGTAAGGGCAATAAATTAAATACGCCCAGGTTTACACTTATCAATGCTAAGAAGCCTAAAAACGCTACTAAGCCATAGCTTACGCTAGTTCCCGCTCCAACAGCAATACCAACTGGACCACTTAAATTCTTCACTGATACTTGACCAGTAATTAAGTTACCAATCATATCAAAACTTAGGCTGATCAAGCGCCATGTTTCACTTACGCCCAGCACCATACTATCGAGTGGACCATAATGTCTAGTTTCAATGTAACCATCTGGCCATGTTTCAACCACCGGCGCTACACCTAAAAAGCCTTGTAGCAAGCCATCACTATTACGTTGTCCTTTCGGCGTAACATTTAGCAGCTCTATACTATCTTGTCTTTTTACACTAAATTGTAATGATTTGTTAGCGGATTGCTGAATAACATTAACTAACTGCGTCCAACTGGTTATTGTTTCACCATTTACTGCGATAATTTCATCGCCTGCTTGTAAATTAGCGTCTGCTGCAGCAGAGTTTGGCGAAATTGTGGCAACGGTTAAAGTCGCCTGCGGACGAAACGGTACAATACCTAATGAAGCTAATGGTGGCACATCTTGTTGATCAAGTTTCCAACCATCAATATCAAGCATTTTAACCTGTTCTTGAAATTGCTCGTCACGCACGGTAACTGCAACGCTTTTATCACCTAGGCTGGCCATTAACGCAAACGTAGCATCTTGCCAGGTAGCAATATCATCATCGCCAATTTTTATAATTTGCTGACTTGGCATAATACCGGCTTGCTCAGCGCGGCTACCCTCATTTACTGAGCCAACCACCGGCTTCACCGATTGAACCCCAACCATGTACATCGCAGCTAAAGCAAAGATAGCAAATATAAAGTTAGCCAGCGGGCCTGCCGCTACAATCGCGATACGCGCTTGTACTGACTTGGCATTAAATGATAAGTGACGTTGTTCAGCTGACACCTCATCAACACGTTCATCAAGCATTTTCACGTAGCCACCTAAAGGAATTGCTGCAATGACATATTCAGTGTCGTGTTTATCGTGCCATTTTATTAGCGGTTTACCAAAGCCAATAGAAAACCTTAACACCTTCACACCCGCTTTGCGGGCAACCCAAAAATGGCCATATTCATGCACTGTTACTAAAATTCCCAGCGCTAGAATAAAAGAACCTAAATTCCACAGAAAATCGAACATATTAGCGTACTACCTTTGCAATGAGTTGCGTCGCTTGAAGTCGAGCTAAACGGTCACATTCAAGAATTTCATCGAGCGTGTGTACGTTTACATCAACCGTTGTGTCTAATGTTTGTGCATTAATGCGGTATATATCAGTAAAGCCTATCTGCCCTTGTAAAAATGCCTGCACAGCAATTTCATTGGCAGCATTAACTGTCGTTGTAGCACCTTGTCCAGCATTACACGCAGCAATAGCTAATTGTAAATTGGGATAGCGGGCAAAATCTGGTTTCGTAAAAGTAAAATCAGCAAGCTGTGAAAAATCCAGTGGTGTTACTCCAGCATCAATACGCTGTGGGTATGCTAAAGCATGAGCAATCGGTGTACGCATATCTGGATTCCCCATTTGCGCTAGCACCGAGCCATCTTGGTATTGCACCATTGAATGAATAATACTTTGCGGGTGAATGACCACTTCAATATCGTTTGCCTGGCAGTTAAATAGCCATTTAGCCTCAATAAACTCAAGGCCTTTATTCATCATAGTGGCTGAATCAACAGATATCTTTTGTCCCATCGACCAATTTGGATGCGCCACGGCTTGTGCCACAGTAACGTCTTTTAAAGAGGCAATATCACACGTTAAAAAAGGCCCACCAGAACCGGTAAGTAAAATTTTACTTACCCCATGCTCATGTAACTGTGCATTAGTTTTAGAGCCTTGCAGTGCACTTGGCAGGCACTGGAATATGGCATTATGTTCACTGTCAATCGGTAGTAAAGTGGCTTTATGTTGTTTTACTTTATCAATAAACAACTGACCTGACATGACTAAAGATTCTTTATTCGCCAGTAATACTTTTTTACCTGCTTCTACCGCACTGAGTGTAGGTATGAGCCCTGCGGCACCAACAATCGCCGACATTACCGCGTCAACGTCTGGGTGAGCGGCCAGTTCACTCATGGCGGCAATGCCACTGCGGATCACTGTTTTGCAGCCACTGCCCGATAAGTGTTGGCTTAACTTAGCTGCAGCGCTGTCATCTGCCATCACTGCAAAGCGTGGTTGATGAGCAATACACAATTGCGCCATCAATTCACTATTATTACCTGCCGCAAGTGCAAATACAGCAAACTGTTCTTGATTACGCGCAACAACATCTAAGGTACTTAAACCAATGGAACCTGTCGCGCCGAGAATGACGAGTTGTTGTCTACAACTCATAAACTAAGTGTCCATGCATAGCACAACACAAAAATGGGGGCTGCAGCAGTTAGGCTGTCAAGACGATCTAAAATACCCCCATGGCCAGGCAAACATGAGCCACTATCTTTAAGACCAGCTTCGCGTTTAAACATACTTTCGAGTAAGTCGCCAATAGCTGAGAATAACGCGATGAATACAGTCATAATCGCGTAAATTGGCCAAACAGACATATCTACATTGGTAAAATGACAAAACGCTAAAACAAAAATTACCGCAGCAACTAAGCCACCAGCTAAACCTTCAATGGTTTTATTAGGGCTCACTTTTGGCATTAACTTATGCTTGCCAAAGTTTTTACCCGTAAAGTATGCACCAATGTCAGCACTCCATACGATCCCCAGTACCACTAAAATAAGCATCGAACCAAAGTGCGTTGATTGCTCATAGTTAGCACTGCGCAGTGTATTAAGCGCAAGCCACAGCGGTACTAAGGTGAGAATACCGGCAATAGCGCGCATAACCACTCCTTCGTTCCATGCTTTAGCCATTGCTGGGTAGCGCCACACTAGGTAGGTGGCTACAATCCACCACGAAAATGACAGTGTGAATATATAATTTGCGTCTCCTACGAGCTGGCCGTCGACCCACAGTCCATCAATTGGCCAATGCCAATTAAGCAGTACCAGTAACAAGCCAATAAACGTCACAAACGAAAAACGTTTAACTTTATCGCATAACCCCATAAATGCCGACCATTCCCACGCGCCTAATAAAACAATCGCGCCAGCAATGTAACTAAACAATGTAAGAGGTGTATAAAAAACCAACACCAGTGCCAAAGGCGCTAGCACTAAAGAGGTTAAAATTCGTTGTTTTAGCAAAGTGTTACCCTTTTTAATTAGGTTTCAGCGAGTAATTGTTTTATTTGTTCGCCAGTACAACCAAACCGTCGCTCTCTGGCAACGTAACAAGCGATAGCATCAGCAAAAGCTGCTTCATTGAAGTCAGGCCAAAGCGTATCGGTAAAGTAAAGTTCAGCATAAGCAGCTTGCCACAATAAAAAGTTGCTTATGCGTAAATCGCCACCAGTACGGATCAACAAGTCAGGTTCAGCCTGATCTTGCATACTCATATGGGCGGCTAAATCGTGCTCTGTAATATCATCAGGGTTTAACGTCCCTGCAGCAATCAGCTTACCTAATTGCTTTGCAGCATTTGTTATATCCCATCGACCACCATAATTTGCCGCTACATTCAGTTGCAAACCAGTATTATTAGCCGTTAATTCATGTGCTGCATCAACCTTGCTGCGCAAAGTATCTGAAAAACGAGATAAGTCACCAATAATGGTTAACTTAACATTATTTTTGTGTAGCTTTTTAACTTCCTTACTCAGCACAAACAAAAACAGCTCCATCAAGGTACTGACTTCATCTTCGGGGCGATGCCAGTTTTCACTACTAAAAGCGAATAGAGTCAATGACTCTACTCCTAATTTAGTACAAAACTGCACAGACTGACGAACCGCATCCACGCCTTTTTTATGACCGTACACACGTGGCCTATTCTTGGCTTGTGCCCAACGACCATTGCCATCCATGATTATAGCGACATGCTTGGGTAAACATTGCTGGGAAATTTTATCAGCGTTAAGAACCATAAATATCGAGTATTCCATAAAAAAACGCCGCCTAGTATACCCCAGACGGCGTTTCAAAACTAATAAATTTACTAGCTTAGATTTCCATCAACTCGGCTTCTTTCGCCGCTAATTGAGTGTCCATCTCTTTAATGAATTTGTCCGTAAGCTTTTGAATTGCATCATCAGATTGACGCGCTTCATCTTCAGAAATATCTTTATCTTTCAATAAGTTTTTAACGTCACCGTTAGCATCACGACGAATATTACGGATTGCAACACGGCCGCTTTCAACTTCACCACGAACGATTTTAATTAAGTTTTTACGACGTTCCTCAGTTAGCGGAGGAAGTGGTACACGGATCACAGAACCTGCTGACATTGGGTTTAAACCTAAGTCAGATGCCATGATTGCTTTCTCTACCGCTTGTGCAAGCGATTTATCAAATACACTTAACGCAAGTGTACGTGAATCTTCAATTGTTACATTGGCAACTTGGTTCAATGGCGTTGGTGCGCCGTAGTATGGCACCATGATGCCATCTAATATTGCCGGATGAGCACGGCCAGTACGGATTTTAGATAGTTGACTGCTAAGTGCCGTTACACTTTTCTGCATACGTTCTGCAGCATCTTTTTGAATATCGTTTATCACGGTTCAATCCTAATCTAGTTAATAACTTCATCTGAGGCTTGTGAAGAGATAAGAGTGCCTTCTTCTTCGCCCATAATTACACGCTTTAAAGCGCCTGATTTATTCATATTAAATACGCTCAACGGCATCTTGTGATCACGCGCAAGAGTGAATGCCGCAAGATCCATTACTTTTAATTCTTTTTCAATGATTTCATTGTAGCTCAAGTGACGGTAAAGTGTCGCCTCTGGATTTTTTACCGGATCATCACTGTAAACACCGTCAACCTTGGTGGCTTTAATCACGGTATCGGCTTCAATTTCAATACCACGTAAACACGCGGCCGAATCCGTTGTAAAGAATGGATTACCAGTACCGGCTGCAAAAATAACTACACGGCCCGTTTTTAATAAGCTAATTGCCTCAGCCCAATTGTATGCATCACACACACCGTTAAGTGGGATAGCTGACATTAAACGACAATTTACAAATGCACGGTGCAACGCATCACGCATTGCAAGACCATTCATGACAGTTGCTAGCATCCCCATATGATCGCCAACTACGCGATTCATGCCTGCTTCAGCAAGTGAGCCGCCACGTAAAAAGTTACCGCCACCGATAACTAAACCCACTTCTACGTCGAGTTCTACAAGCTCTTTGATTTCTTGCGCCATACGGTCTAATACTTTTGGGTCGATGCCGAAGCCTTCGTCTCCCATCAGTGCTTCACCGCTTAATTTGAGAAGAACGCGTCTAAAAATAGGTTTACGATTGATTGTCATAGTATTTGGGCCAACTTTATAAAAAAAGGATAAAAAATAACCGCGCTTATGATTTTCACATAAAGAGCGCGGTTATTTTAAAGAATTTTCAGCGATGACGCAAAAGCAAATAACAGAATAATTTCATCTAACTCACTTTTTCGTCAAAGGAAATCGATTTTATTGACCTTTAGCAGCAGCAATCTGTGCAGCAACTTCAGCAGCAAAATCTTCAGTTTTCTTCTCGATACCTTCACCAACTTCTACACGTACGAAGCCAGTAACTGTTGCGTTTTTCTCTTTAAGAATTTCGCCAACAGATTTTTTAGGTTCCATGATGAAAGCTTGACCAGTAAGAGAAACCTCACCAGTGAATTTTTTCATGCGACCAACAACCATCTTCTCAGCGATTTCAGCAGGCTTGCCTTCGTTCATCGCGATTTCGATTTGTACTTGCTTTTCTTTTTCAACAACGTCAGCAGGTACATCTTCAGGTGCTAGGTACTCTGGGTTTGAAGCAGCAACGTGCATTGCAACGTGCTTAAGTGTTTCTTCATCAGCAACACCCGCAACAACAACACCAATACGCTCACCGTGACGGTACTCAACTAGTTGCTCACCAGCAATGTACTGTAAACGACGTACGTTGATGTTTTCGCCAATTTTAGTAACTAGTTCAACACGATCTTCTTCGAACTTAGCTTGTAAGTCTTCGATAGAAATCGTTTCTGCAATAGCAGCATCAGCAACTTTGTTAGCAAATGCTAAGAAACTTACGTCTTTTGCTACGAAGTCAGTTTGACAGTTAACTTCAACTAGTACTGCAACACCTGCATTTTGCTTGATGATGATAGTACCTTCAGCAGCAATGTTACCTGCTTTTTTAGCAGCTTTTGCAGCGCCACTTTTACGCATATTTTCAATCGCTAACTCGATGTCACCATCTGTTTCAGTTAACGCTTTTTTACAATCCATCATGCCAGCGCCGGTACGCTCGCGTAATTCTTTAACTAGGGCAGTAGTTACAGCCATTAGTAAATCCTCAAATCTGAATTCAGGTTTAGATAAGCGGGTTACCCGCTCTACAAGAATAGCAAGTCTTCATCTAAAATTAGATGAAGACTTGATGACAGCTAATTACTCAGCTTCTACGAAGTCGTCTTTCTCAGCTTGAGCAACGATATTGCTCTCACGACCTTCAGTGATTGCTGCTGCAACTGCGCCTGTGTAAAGGTTGATTGCACGGATAGCATCATCATTACCAGGTACGATGAAATCAACACCGTCTGGGTTAGAGTTAGTATCAACGATCGCAACAACTGGAATACCTAGGTTGTTAGCTTCACGGATAGCGATGTGCTCGTGGTCTGCATCGATAACGAAAAGTGCGTCAGGAAGACCACCCATGTTTTTGATACCGCCAAGGCTCTTTTCAAGCTTTTCCATTTCGCGGTTAAGCATTAACGTTTCTTTCTTAGTTAACTTCTCGAAAGTACCGTCTTGGCTTTGGATTTCAAGGTCTTTAAGACGCTTGATTGATTGACGAACTGTTTTCCAGTTAGTCAACATACCACCTAACCAACGGTGATTTACGTAATACTGATCACTAGCGATAGCGGCTTCTTTAACCGACTCGCTTGCTGCGCGCTTAGTACCAACGAAAAGAACTTTACCTTTGTTTGACGCAGCACCAGTTAAAAACTTAAGTGCGTTGTTGAACATTGGAACAGTTTGCTCAAGGTTGATGATATGAACACGGTTACGTGCGCCGAAGATGAAAGGCTTCATCTTAGGATTCCAGTAACGTGCTTGGTGACCGAAGTGAACACCAGCTTGAAGCATGTCGCGCATTGAAACGTTTGCCATTTTGTATTTCCTCTGTTTAGTTTAGGGTTAGGCCTCCACATACCCCATAGCACCAACACCGCAGTTAAATGAAACTGAAATGCACCCAAGTGTATGTGACGATACGTGTGTGTGTTAAAATAAAATTGTGTTTGCCTTAAATACAAAAAATCATTTAAGAATTTATTTGTAAAAAGACGGCGCGCTTTATACCATATTAAAAACAAATATTCAACGTCGCGTGCAAAATTTGTGCGACGATAAATGTGTAAAACTCGACAATGGAGCCTCCATGAGTGCTGTGATCAAGACCCCTGAAGAAATAGAGAAAATGCGTGTAGCCGGGCGCTTAGCGGCAGATGTCCTGGAAATGATAGAGTCACATGTAGTTCCCGGTGTAACCACTGATGAACTAAATACAATTTGTCATAATTATATTGTCGATGTGCAAAAGGCAATTCCTGCCCCACTAAATTACCATGGTTTTCCTAAATCAATTTGCACCTCAGTAAACCATGTAATTTGCCATGGTATTCCTAACGACAAAGCATTAAAAGATGGCGACAGTGTCAATATCGATATCACGGTTATCAAAGATGGCTACCACGGCGACACATCAAAAATGTTTCATGTTGGCACGCCAAACATCCAAGGCAAGCGTCTTGCTGAAGTAACGCAAGAAAGCCTTTATTTAGCAATAAAAATGGTTAAACCAGGCGTGCGTTTAGGTGATATCGGCGAAGCGATTCAAAAATATGCAGAGAGCTTTAACTACTCAATTGTTCGTGAATATTGCGGCCATGGTATTGGTGCAGAGTTTCATGAAGAACCACAAATAATGCATTATGGCCGCGCTGGTACTGGCGAAGCCCTAAAAGCAGGTATGTGTTTGACTATTGAGCCAATGGTTAACGCGGGTAAACGCCAGTGTAAACTACTAAAAGATGACTGGACTGTGGTTACTAAAGACCGTAGCTTGTCTGCGCAATGGGAACACACCTTATTAGTAACTGAAAATGGTGTTGAAATTTTAACGCTTCGATCAGATGATACGATTGACCGGATCATTGAACATTAAATACTGACTCACCCGACTTAGGGTGAAATTAGTATGCTAAGGAGCCAGCCCACGTGGCATTACCCAATAAAGTTAAAAAATTGCTCAGCGATGCTGAGCAATTAACCGATTATCGCGATTGTTCTAATTATTTTTATAAATGGTTACAAAACGAGTTTTCAAAACAGCCAGTCGGTAATTTGATTAATGCCCGGGCTGAGTTTATCGACCGCTTACTGATTAAACTGTTTCATGTTTATGATTTAGCCCATGAGCCAGATTTAGCCTTGATCGCCGTTGGCGGTTACGGTCGCGGTGAGCTGCATCCCTATTCAGATATCGATTTTTTACTGCTAGTTACTGAGCAACCTAGTGATGCCGTGTGTGAAAAAATCGGCCAATTTGTGACCATGCTCTGGGATCTTAATTTAGAAATTGGCCACAGTGTGCGTACCATTGAGCAAGCGATTGAGCAAAAACGTGCCGACGTAACTTTTGCCACTAGCTTGCTTGAAAGTCGACTACTGTTCGGTAATCACATTGAATATGAAAAACTCAAAGAGCATATTCTTGATACGCCTGTATGGCACTCTGACGAATTTTTTTTAGCAAAAGTACATGAGCAACAACTGCGTCATAAAAAATGTCACGGTACAGCATACAACCTCGAACCAAATATCAAAGAAAATCCCGGTGGCCTGCGAGATCTGCAAACCATCATTTGGGTTGCTAAAAAACATTTTAGAGCCGAAACCTTACAAGAGCTTATTAGCCACGGCTATCTCACTCATGAAGAATATCAAGAGCTCCTAGAGTGTTTAGAAAATCTCTGGAATATCCGTTTTGCGCTGCATTTAGCCGCTGGACGCTCTGAGAACCGGTTATTATTTGATCATCAACCACTGGCTGCTGATTTACTTGGCTTTGGTAGCGATGGTAAAGCTTCAGTTGAGCGGATGATGAAGCGATTATTTAGGATCATGAGCCGGGTCCGTGAGCTAAATCAAATGTTGTTATCATATTTTGAACAAAGCATTTTACCGGAAAGTAACGAACAAGCAGTAGTTGAACTCGATCGTAATTTCGAACGTGTTGGCCATCAAATTAGGGTAAAAAATCCGTCCGTGTTCTTTCGCCGTGATCAACTATTTGTATTGTTCGAACATATTGCCGATAACCCTGAAATTACCCATATTTACCCAAGTACTATCCGTACCATCCGCCAAGTGCGCCGTCGTCTGTTAGGAGATTTGCAAGATTATGCCGCCTGTCGTGAAGCCTTTTTACGGCTAATTAAACACCCTAACGGCATGGGCCGTGCATTTACTTTAATGCACAAGCACGGCATGCTTGCCGCTTATTTACCCCAGTGGCGAAACATTTTTGGACAGATGCAATTTGACTTATTTCACGCTTATACTGTGGATGAACATACTCACAAGTTGATCAATAACATTTATCAATATTTTGATAAAGCAAACGTCAGTGAGTTTCCTATTTGTTGTGAAATAGTCACCCGCATGGACAAGCCCGAGCTACTGTATTTAGCGGGTATCTTCCATGACATTGCCAAAGGCCGTGGCGGCGATCACTCAGAACTCGGTGCTGTTGATGCCATTGCTTTTGCCAAATTACACCGTTTTTCAACTTCCGATGGCAAATTGATTGCTTGGCTAGTTAGTAACCATTTACTTATGTCTGTAACTGCACAGCGTAAAGATATTAATGACCCAGATGTGATCAAAGACTTTGCTACTCGAGTTAAAACCGAACGACAACTTGATTATCTATACTGCTTAACCGTCGCAGATATTCGCGCCACTAACGACAACTTGTGGAATGATTGGAAAAACACCTTGTTGCGTGAGCTTTACCTGCATACTCAAAGGGCGTTACGGTTAGGCCTTGAAAATCCTATGGATCAGCGCGACCAAATTCGCGATAAAAAGCATCAAGCCAAACAACGGTTAATCAACAATGGCTATGATGAAAATCAGATTGATTTAATTTGGAGCCGTTTTAAAGCAAATTACTTTACGGCCTTTAGTGAACAACAACTATCATGGCACACCGAACATTTACTAAACTGCGTTGATTTAAGCCAACCCAGTGTTGCGGTATCAAATACAGCCATGCACGGCGGTACACAGATTTTTGTTTATAGCCCCTACTCCGGCGGTTTATTTGCCCGTTTAGTAAGTGTGATCGGCTCTAAAAAAGCGCAAATTCAACATGCTCAAGTGCTCACCACTCGCGACGGCTATGTGCTGTTTAGCTTTGTAGTACTTGAAGTCAGTGGCGACCCGATTGCCAGCGCTCAAGCGCAGTCAATCAAACGCGGCCTTGATCAAGCGCTTGCTGATCCGAAAAAGAAAATTCGCTTTAAAAAGAATCGCTCACAACGCTTTAAAGATTTTAATATTAAACCAAAAATTATCCTGCGCCCTCACCCGCGTAAAGACCGCAGCTTAATCGAAATTCAAGCGGTAGATATTCCTGGCTTATTAACCAAAATTGCCGAAGTGTTTCAAGCCCATTTATTACATATACACGCCGCGCGGATCACCACCGTAGGTGAACGTGCAGAAGATTTCTTCGTGGTATCGAATAACGAATACCAAGCTCTTACCGACGAAGAACAAGCAAAAATTCATCAAGCATTGCGTAAAAAACTCAACGCAGAAACCGAATAAGAGGATCTTATGTCAGATTTAAAAACCACCATTGAAAACGCCTGGGATAACCGTGATAGCATCAGCCCGAGCACAGTACCTAGTGATGTAAAACAAGCCATAATCGATGTACTTGAGCTACTTGATAGTGGTGCCGCACGCGTTGCTGAAAAAATCAGTGGTGAGTGGGTTGTCCATCAATGGCTAAAAAAAGCCGTGTTACTGTCGTTTCGTATTCGTGACAATCAACCAATGAACGACGGCGTAAACCAGTTTTATGACAAAGTACCACTGAAATTTAGCGACTATACACCGGAGCAATTTCAGCAAGGTGGCATGCGCGTTGTACCAAACGCTGTTGCCCGTAAAGGCAGCTTTGTCGGTAAAAATGTAGTATTGATGCCATCATATGTAAACATTGGTGCTTACGTTGATGATGGCACTATGGTTGATACATGGGCCACTGTAGGCTCGTGTGCACAAATTGGTAAGAACGTACACTTGTCAGGAGGTGTTGGCATAGGTGGCGTTTTAGAGCCATTACAAGCCAATCCTACTATCATTGAAGATAACTGTTTTATTGGTGCACGCTCTGAAATTGTAGAAGGCGTGATCGTTGAAGAAGGCGCTGTTATTTCAATGGGTGTTTACATCAGCCAAAGTACTCGCATTTACGACCGCGAAACTGGCGAGATCCACTACGGCCGCGTACCAGCAGGTGCAGTGGTTGTTCCAGGCGCACTGCCATCAAAAGACGGTACTCACAGCTTGTACGCTGCAATTATCGTGAAAAAAGTAGATCAGCAAACCCGCGAAAAAGTAGGGATTAATGCATTATTGAGATCGATAGACGAATAATAGAGAGCTGAAAAGTTCTAAACAATAAGCTGATTGACATTAACAGTAAATAAATTAAAGCCCTAAATCTATATAGATCTAGGGCTTTTTCTATCTGTGTTATTTTCTCTTTTATGATAAATATCACCTTTAAATACAACATACTTGATAGCTGAGAACTTATTCTGGTTTATTAGCTTTGATTTGTATGACTGCGGCAACTATAATTATCAATCACATCATTAAGTAATTGAGATCAAGTTGTTACGGCTTTTCGTTATATGTTGGTTCCTGTTACTTGGTTTTCAGCAAGCTTTTGCTACTGAACTAAGCACTTTTGAAAATAAGTTAAACGAAGCTGAAGACTACCTTGTGGTCAACCCAGCGCAATCTATTATTATTCTTGAAAATCTTGACGATATCGATAAAGTTTCACCTGAGTTATTTATTCGTTGGCATCTTATTAACGCCCGAGCAGCCGTTCCGACCAGCCAATTTGACCGCCTTCATCAGTCTGTAGATGCGATATTTAGTCAGCAGCAAGCCCCTTATTTCAAAAAGAGAATAACGTCTATTATGAGTGCGTTAGGTATTTGGCTACGCTATGCAGAGTATTTAGACGATGCCCAACTAAGTTTTCAATGTGGTTATAAATACGCTGAAAATGATCGTCAACGCTTGACGCTTACCAACAGTATGGCACTGGTCGCTATGGCACAAAATAACAATGACGAAGCGCGTAACCTATATGCCGAAAGCTATAATTTCACGGTGCGTTTAAACCTCCCTAACGTTGTCGCCATGATAGAAAGTAACTTGGGCTATTTGGCACTTGATGAGAATAAAATCCCAGAAGCTGAACATTATTTTCGTAGTGCCTTAAGCCGTTATCAAATTATTGACAAGCGAGCGGGACAAATTTCTGCAGGATTAAATCTGTTAATGGTATTTTTGATCCAAGATCAAACAATAAACTTTGAAAGATTATACGGACCCACATCCACTTTAACCCATGCCTTTCCCAATGAGGCTAAACAAGCTTTATTACTATGGCTGGAAATGCGTTTTAAAAAACTTAAAGGAAATTATGTTAGCCGAAAGGACGTAGCACAATTGCAAATAGCTTACGAGCAATTAGAAAGCGATCAAATGAAAACCTTTGTACACCGTTACTTTGCTAAAAAGCTCGAAGTCCCTATCGTACCACCAAAGAAAATCCCCCCTAAAAAGTTTACTCGTTCTTGGTTTGAGTTAGTTAAAAAATGTCAGTGGTAATTGTTGGTGGCACTTTACAACATTTCCCTTTTTTCTTATTACCAACTGGGTGGATTTAATTTCGCAGCGCTGGGGTTCACGCCTGAGCAATTTGGTTACAGTGAGATTTTTTGGGGACTTGGCTCACTGCTGGGGAGAACGGCTTGCTGGCGAAGCATGTGTCGCAGCATTTGCTGTTGCAAGCTGCCGCGACTTTACTCACGTTGGGTGCTGTCGGTGTTTACCTAATACAAGATTCGATTTGGTTTATCACACAGTGCATTAAGCACTATAGTCGTTGAACAAATCAATTGAATTTAGTGACGCGGCAACGAGCTGATCTTGGGATAGATGTTAAGTTCATTTTTAAACGATAGTCAGGTTATACCAATCGTGTAAAGTTACTGACCATTTATAGCGACAGATAAATGGAGTGATAACAAGGCATAAATTTTGACATGCAGTTGTTCTACTTGAAAAAATTATAACGCAGTTAGCGCTTTATTTAGCTCGCTAGAATGGTTAAATATTTAAGTCGATTGGTATTAAGTACTCTTTACCACTTCGCATAGTGGTCTTCGGTAAATCCCCATTCGCCGTTAAGTGTGATAACTTCGTCTGCAAGAGTTATTTCACCATAGTAACGGCCGAAGTGTTGAGTGAAGTTAGTCGCGATAATAATTAAGTTGGTTTTATCTTGGCGTTTACCTATTGGTTCGAAGTATAAATTGATGATACCGTCGTTTGAACGCAGCCGCCATTTACTCGTTGCTTTAGCATTACCATAGCGCTCAAATTGAAAATCGACCATATCAATTTTATAAAGCGTGCCATCGAGCCACAAGGCGTTTTCGGTAAAACCTGTTTCAATAACCCCCGCACTTAAATTTAAACCTAAGCGGCGGCCATCAGCTAATGTGCAGGCTAAACTCCCCCAGTTCCAAAAGGTTTCGCGACGCATGAAACCCGCGCTCCAATCAACACTTGCCAGTATTTTAAGCTCTTCAAATACATATTTGTTACCACGCCACTGAAGTGTTCCAGTACAGGGTAATGCGGCAGTTTTTTGGGTAAAATGAAAGCCTGTAAAACCGGCACGAACACACACCGCAAGCGGGTTATAATTTATCGATTCATCAATACAGGCACTAATTTTCAGCCCGGACTTTAAATTTACCTCTACCGAGCGTATTTGCGGCTTAGCGGTTGTATTAATAGTTACGCTGTTACGCCCTTTTCGAAAAGTCGCTTGCCCGGTGTTTGGTGTGCTATCAATACACGTATTTAAAGCCAGTAAGCTGATAAAACTGACTTCATCGAATTCTGTCGTTTGTGGGTCGTATACATATACAAAACATTGACTCGCAATTTTTAAATCAACGATCGCTAAACCAATAATTAACTGCTCGCAACTCAAACTAATAAATTGAAATTGATTAAAGCTTAACTTTTTAAAAAGCGTACTTCTGGATTTACCCATAGTACTACGCAGGTCAAAATCCAAGTAATTGATGTCATCTACTCCATCTGGAAAAATACCAAAGTCGGCTTGTCCATCTTGGTCAATCAGCTCATGCTTTTTCATAATAAGCTCCTTGCTTTTTAAACAACATTTTATCGATTAAAAATATTGTTAGTAAGTCTAACTCAAAACAACTTAAAAATGATCGCTTAAAAAAGTGCCACCGAATTTATACTTAAAGTGTTACAAGTTATTACAAAATTGCCTCTTTTGGCTGATTTAGTGGTTTCTTGGTTACTTTTTGACATACATTCTATTTATGATAGTGGCGCTTTTTTTACATATCACTACAATGCACAAAAACAAATATTGGAAGACACACAATGAACCTGACACGTAGTTCGCTAAAAAACCCTGCGAGTGTCATTGTTATCTTGGTGCTAATTATGTTGTTTGGCATATTAAGCATTTTTAAGTTGCCGATTCAATTAACCCCTGATATTGAACAACCGCAAATTACAATTTTCTCTGGTTGGCGACAAGCTGCACCCGAAGAGATTGAATCGGTTATCATTGAGCCCATTGAAAATGCAGTTAAAAATACACCTGGCGCATTAGAAGTAAATACCAATATCAACCGAGGCAATGGCGCTATTACGCTAACCTTTGCTGTTGGCCAAAATATGCAACAAGCCATGCTTGATGTATTAACCAGCCTTAATCAAGCTCCCCCTTTACCTTTAGACGCATTCGACCCTGTTGTATTCGCTGGCGGAAATAATGGTGAGGCGGCAGCAACCTTACTGATCACACCTAAAGATTATCAATCGGATAGTTTAGATTTTGATATGTCGCAGTTTCAAAAACAAATTGATGAGTTTATCGAACCACGATTAGCGCAAATTCCAGGTGTTGCGCGGGTGGATCTGGCCAGTGAACGCCCGAAAGAATTGCGTATTACGTTTGATCCGCATAAAGCAGCAGCCTTAGGAATAAGCCTAGATAAAATTAGTAACGTACTTGCCAGTTCACGAGATACTTCAGGTGGCTTAGCTAATGTAGGTAGGCGCCAATATACAGTGCGTTTTACGGGACAATATGACTTATCTAGCATGGCACAAATGCGCGTTGGTTACTCAGATGATAGGCCTATTTATTTAGGCGATATAGCCAGTGTTGAACGGACTTACTCTGACCGCTTAGGTATGAGTGGACGTAATGGAAAACCAGCCTACTACATCCGTATTTCTCGCGCTAATAAAGCCAATACGGTTGCGTTACTTGACGATATTAATCTAGCAATAAAAGAGCTAAATGAAGGGCCGCTGGCAGCGAATGGACTCTCTATTGAGCTTAGTTTTGATGCCTCGGTGCATATACGCAATGCACTGTCGTTAGTTAAAAGTAACTTAGGCCTTGGCGTTATTTTGTCTTGCTTAATTTTATGGTTATTTTTTAGAGGCCTGAAAGCTACTTTAGTGATTGCAGCGACTATTCCAATCTCATTGATGGTGGCATTTTTAGCGCTTAATGTTTTTGACCGTAGTCTAAATGTTATATCACTCGCGGGTCTGGCATTTGCTGTTGGCTTAGTGTTAGATGCGGCTATTATAGTACAAGAAAATATCGCCAGGCTTCGCGCTGAAGGCCTAGATAATAAAAAAGCGGCGCTTAAAGGAGCGGCCCAAGTTACTGGGGCGTTATTTGCATCAACAACAACGAGTGTTGCAATATTTTTACCTATTTTATTTATGGCTGGTATTGAACTGATTTAGCACTGACACTCTCTGTAGCGGTTATCACATCAATGATATGCGCAATTACACTTATCCCATTAGCGAATCATCTATGGCCCGATGCGCAAATCAAAGCGGACCCATATCATTACTATTGGCAAAAGCTCAGTAATTTTATTATGAAGTTAACGAACACTCGCGTTAAGCAAATTATGTGGATTATCGTATTACTTGGCGGCTCAGTGATAGCAACATTAACTATGCTACCGAAAACCGATTTTATGCCACGCGCGCCTACTGATGGCTTCTTTTTCAATTTGGTCACGCCACCAGGTGGGAATGTGCAATTTATGGAAGAAGAGCTCTTACTCAGAGTTAAAAAACGACTCATGCCCTACTTCAATGGCGAAAAAGAACCTGGCATTAAAGATTTTAATTTTTATGCTTTTGGCTCAAATGCAGGTGGCTTTATTTACTCAGCCGATCCACAACGAGTCGAAGAGTTAATGAAAGTAGCCAAAGAAGAGATTTTTATTGATTTACCCGACACGCAAGTATTTTTCTTTCGTGGTTCAATGATCCAAGTTGCAAACGGTGGTGATGGCCGCGATATCAATATTGACCTAACCGGGCCGAACATGGATGACTTAGTTAATGCAGCACAAATTGCACTAAACGCCGTCAATGAAGTTCTACCAGATGCTACCGCCCAGCCACAGCCTCGTCTTGATATGGCTGAACCTGAACTTAGACTAACACCTAATGATCGCCGTATTACCCAAGCAGGCCTGACTCGTCGAGATGTATCGCAAGCAGTACAAGCATATACTGGTGGTTTATTTGTGAATGAATATTTTGATGGTAATGAACGCATGAATGTCATTTTACGAGGCATTCCTTGGCAAACCCCAGAAGAACTAAAAGCACTGCCGATTGTTACCCCACAAGCAGGTATACAAAGCCTTGGCGAGCTTGCCAACATTGAACGTACTGTGGGACCCACTCAGTTACGTCGGGTAAATGGTCGCCGTACAGTGAGCATAGTCGTAACTCCACCTGCTGATATGAGCTTACAACAAGCGCAAGCAATTTTAAGCGAACAGGTAATGCCTAAAGTCAGAGCTAGCCTGCCAAGTAATGCGGGAGCAATATTGGCTGGCAACGCACAAAAAATGAATTCGGCGATGACCGAAATGGCGCTGAATTTTGTGTTGGCGTTGTTTATTTTATTTTTATTAATGACAGCACTGTTTAAATCCGCAAAAGACAGTGCGTTGGTTTTACTGGTTATGCCTCTAGCCATTGCTGGTGGCGTATTAGCGCTGTTTATTTTAAACCTATTTACTTTTCAATCGCTTGATTTGCTCACCATGATAGGGTTTATCATTTTGTTAGGGTTAGTAGTTAACAATGCCATATTATTAGTGGATCAAACTAAGGTAGCGATGACATCAGGTTTAAGTCGTGAGGCGGCGGTCAAACAAGCGATATTACTAAGGGCAAGGCCTGTTTACTTAAGTACACTTACGAGCTTATTTGGCATGCTGCCATTGATGCTAATGCCAGGTGTAGGCTCTGAAATTTACAGAGGGCTTGCAACCGTTATAGTCGGTGGTATGGCGATCAGTGCGTTGTTCACTCTCATTTTAATGCCTAGTTTGTTACAGCTAGGCCGAAGCACACCGCCTGCGTCAAATAATCAATCAGTAAACAATACAGCAAAAAGTTTAGCTACAAGCCAATGAGTATAGAGAACCTAATCATGAATAGAATTAAACTAGCCATGCAGTCTTTCATCCTATGTAACTGTTTATTTATAGCACCTGTTTTTGCCGTTATTCCTGTGACTGTTGCACAGGTCACTAAAGCGCCGTTAACCAGTGAAATAGAAGTTAATGGTACGCTGTTTGGCAAAGACGATGTTACTTTAACAGCAGGTATTAGTGGCCGTCTTATCTATGTTGCCGAGCCTGGCAGCGTGATCAAGAAAAATGATATTTTAGTTCGTATGGATACCTTACCTTTAGAATTAGATAAAGCACGCCAAGAAGAAATGCTCAATCGCGCTAATATTAATTTACGTTTATATCAACAAGACCTAAAACGCTTAAAAGAGTTAGAAAAATCTAGCAGCGCCGCACTAAGCCAAGTAGACGAAGTGCAAAATAAGCACGATCTGGCTCGCTCTGACATAGCACTTGCGAAGATCGAACTTAAAGTAATCGATGACAAACTAACAAGAGCAACTATTCATGCGCCATTTGCTGGCGTTGTAAGCGAGCGCTTTAAGCGCGCAGGTCGTGAAATAAACCGTGCTGATGAGTTACTTACGCTACTTGATATTCATCATTTAGAAGTACGTATATATGTACCCGTTAGATACTTAAAATATTTACGAACAGGCATCGAACTTCCCATTAAAGCGGGTGACTTATCGCAACCAGAAACAGCTGCAGCAATAATAACTGCGGTAATTCCATCTACAGATCCACGCTCTCAGACAGTTGAAATACGCGCCAATTTACAAGCAGATGCACAACACGCTTGGGCAATTGGCCAACTTGTTGATGTAACCGTGCCATTGACCAGCAAAAATCCGGTATTATTGGTAAATCGAGATGCGTTAATCATCCGTAAGCAAGGCATACATGTGGTTAAAATTGATGCGAAAAGTCAAGCGATAAAAATTCCTGTAACCGTTGGCAGTGGAAAAGGGCCACTTGTCGAAGTCTCGCCAATTGCAGATAACGGTTTAAATGCAGGAGATAACGTGGCTGTGCGTGGTGCTGAACGTTTACAAACAGGGCAAGATGTCGAGATACAGATAAAATAATCAGAACTCTAACTAGTAGGCCGTTTCATCCAGCAACTTTTCCCAAAGTTGCTGGGTACAACTCAGTATTTACAGCCAAATCCACTGATATCTATTGGTTTAATTTGTTCGCCTTTACCACTGTGATCGTCATGCTTGATGATTAAGGTATTCGCTTTTTCACTAAATGTGAACGACCCTAACCAATCGAGGGTGGCTATCGGTGTTAAAGTATAAAAGCCATTTTTATCAGTGCATTGATAAGAAAAATAATGCGTTGCTTTGCCAAACGCGCCAACATCCGAGGTATACACACTAATATTCCCCTGTTGCCGGTAGTCGTCGGCTTGAGTGCCAACCACTAGATACAATGCACTAATGATTGCTAGGACAATAAATTGGATCCCTGCCAATATAAAAAAGCTGATATCAAATAATTTAGCATACCAAACTCGGGGCTCGTCATGATGGGGATGACCGTGGCTTGCTAACAAAAAGCCACCGATAGTCACCAATATTAATTTAATCGGCATCATATAAGCACTGAGTAAATACATGCTTTTTGCATTATGCCATTGCAGCCCAAAAGCCGTTGGTATAAATAAACTATCTAGCAACGGCAATAATATCAGCAAGCACGCGATAATAAGTTTTTTATGTTTTAGCATTTATAAGTGATGGCAGTTGATGATAGGTTTGAGTGTACAAATAAAAACCGTGAATAAAAAGCCCGTTAAAGTAACTTAACGGGCTGATATTAATCTTCAATCTTCAATCTTCAAAAAATTAATCGTCTTCGATGTTATCCAAACCTTTGGTGCCGTCTTTGGCTTTTAGTTTATGGTGTATTGCTGATTTTATTAGCATGTAACCGCTGATCGGTGCGGTGATCAATAAGAAAATTGAGATCAATAATTCTTTGACACTAACGCCATCTTGCGTGTTACTAAAAAATACCATCGCGGCGATTAGCATTCCAGCCATGCCAAGGGTTGTAGCTTTTGTAGGACCATGCAGACGCATAAAAAAGTCCGGCATTTTGATAAGGCCTATCGAGCCTATTAATATAAATGCACCACCGATTAATAATAATATAGAAACTATCCATTCACTGATCATGTTATTACCCTTTATTCGATGATGTCGCCACGTAACAAGTACTTACATACCGCTACTGTACTTACAAAGCCAAGCATCGCGATTAACAGTGCAGCTTCAAAATACAACCCTGTGCCCATACTCATACCGTATAAAATAATTAACGCTATGGTATTAATATACATAGTATCTAGCGCTAAAATGCGGTCAGGTACCGAAGGGCCTACCACCAAACGCCATAAGTTAAGCAGTAACGATAAACCAATCATTGCAAAAACAATTAAAAAGACCGTTTCTAACATTGAAATATCTCCTTAAGAGGTGCTTCGTAACGTTGTTTAATGGTGTCGATCAATGCTTGTTCGTCATCTAAATCTAATACATGAATAAGCAAATAACGCTGCGTTGGTTGCTCACCCTCAGCGAGAGATTCAGGTATCGGATATACCTCTGCACTTACGGTGCCCGGTGTGAGCGATACTGTGCTTGCCAAAATAGTTATAGGCATAGCATGGCTGAGCTCTATTGGTACTTTTACAAACGCGGGACGCAGTTTTTTAACTGGCCCAAGAATAAGCAATGCGACTTGCATATTGGCGGTAATAATGTCGTACATCACGATAATTAACTGCTTTAGCGCTAAACCGGGCTTAATAATAAGCGGTTGCGGTTCGCGAAATGGAAAACTGACTAAAGGAATTAAAATAGCGAATATCACAGCCAACACTATATGACCTGCCGATACGCTGTTATTAAGTAGCAGCCATACGACAAACAATAATGCACTGCGAAAAGGTGTTGGTAACCAACGAAAACGTGATTCTAAACGCATTATAAGCCCCCTCCAAGTACCGTATTGATACCACCGGTAATATCATGCAATTGCGTAGCAGCAGCAATCATATATTCACTTACTGCGCCGCCAAAGATCACTAACAAAGGCGAACAAACTAATAAAGCAATTATTGCCGTGATCTGCAATGGATGCGCTTTTACTCCTTCAGTCGGTTCACAGTCTTGGTGTTTGCGTTCCCAAAACAAGGTAGTACCCGCTCGAGATAATGCGACCAATAATGCAAAGCTGGCAAGCAAGTAAACAGGCCAAAATAGCAATGCTTTTTCGCTATCTAAGGTGGTTTTTAAAATCCACACTTTACCAATAAACCCTGACAGTGGTGGCATGCCGACTACAGCTAAAGCAGCAATAATAAAGCACGTGCCTAATAAGTATGGTTGCGCTACGCCGCGTCCTGGCGCAAAACGATCCGCAACTTTACCACGCTGATGAGCAATCAGGTCGGCCACTAAAAATAAGGCCGCGCACACTAAGGTTGAATGCACTAAGTAATACAACAGCGCCGCTGTGGCATTAATGTTTTGTAATGCGACTAAGGCGACTAACGTCCCCACCGATACAATCACTAAATTAGCAGTGAGCTTACGTAAATCTTGCGCGGCAACAACACCAATGGAGCCAACTATAATAGTTGCAACGGCCAAGCCCCACAACCATGGTTGTGCCATGTGTGCAAGTTGCCCTGCTTCATCACCAAAGATAACGGTATAGACACGCAGCATTGCGTATACACCCACTTTAGTCATAATTGCGAATAACGCTGCCACCACAGGCATTGCACTAGCGTAAGTATTGGGTAACCATAAGTGCAGTGGTAACAATGCGCCTTTTAGCGCAAAAACAACCAGCAGTAATAACCCACCAATTTTTGCAAGGTAGACGTCATCGCCCTGTAACTGCGACACTTTTTGTGCCATATCGGCAATATTCAAGGTGCCTAATACACCATATAAAATACCCAGTGCAATCAAAAACACACTCGATCCAATCAGGTTTAAACTCACGTATTGAATGGCTGATCGCGTTTTGTGTTTATCACCGTCATGCATTAGTAATGAGTAGGAAGCAATTAACAGCACTTCAAAAAATACAAACAGGTTGAATAAATCCCCTGTTAAAAACGCACCGTTAACACCCAGTACCAAAAAGTGTACTAAAGGATGAAAAAAGCCCCCTTTTTCATCATCTCCCATACAGCTGTAAACAGTAACAGCCAAACCTAGAAATGACGTTAGTAACACCAGTAGGACTGACACTAAATCAGCAACCAGCACGATCCCAAATGGGGCTTGCCAGCCGCCGATGGCATACACAATAATGCCTGACTGGAAAACTTGCCATAATAATAGCGCACTGACGAAAGTGTTTAATAATGCCATGACTACAGAGGCAACACGACGAATAGGAATACTTTTCCCACAGGGAGGTAACAGTAAAATAATGCCGGCAAGCATAGGTAATAAAATTGGCCAAGAAGCTAGATGCTGGATCATTTGTGCTCCTTGTGTTCAATTTTACCTAAGTGACCATCTACATGATCATTGCCTAAATCAGCACGACCACGAATTGCCAAAATCACGACAAAGGCGGTCATTGCAAAACCAATTACAATAGCTGTCAGTACCAACGCTTGCGGCAGCGGATCGGCATAGTCAGTGCCTGTACCAAGCACGACGGCTTTATTAATAGTTAAGCGCCCCGCAGAGAATAAAAATAAGTTCACTGCGTATGACAGCATCGTTAACCCTAATACTACCGGAAAAGTCCGTGCTCTTAGGATCAAGTACACCCCACAAGTCACCAGTACACCAACGCATGATGCGTATAACAGTTCCATTAAATATTTACCTCTTTCTTAGGTGTATCTGCGGTTAACTTACCTAGGCTTGCGAGTATCATTAAGGTCGCGCCGACTACGGTCATGTAAACACCTAAATCAAATACGATGGCACTGGCCAGTTCTACTTTGCCGATAAATGGCACATCAAAATATTCAAACCAAGTGGTTAAAAACGGTCGTCCAAATGCCCAACTTCCTAGCCCTGTTAACATTGCAATGGCGATACCCGAGGCAATGATCTTTCGATAGTTCACATCAAAGCGCTCAGAGATCCAAATTGAACCATGAGCCATATACTGCAAAATAAAGGCAATTGCAGTGACTAACCCGGCAATAAAGCCCCCACCAGGTAAGTTATGACCGCGCAAAAAGATATACGCAGAGACTAATAACGCCAATGGCAATAAACTTTGTGAAATACTGGCTAATAACAGTGGATGACGTTCTCGCGCCCAAGGGCGACCTTCACTGTCGCTGGCTGGCATAAACAATGGTAAATTAGTTAATACTTTATAAATACCTAACGCTGCAATCCCCAGTACCGTGATTTCCCCTAGGGTATCAAAGCCCCTGAAATCAACCAAAATAACGTTTACGACATTGGTACCGCCTCCGCCAGTTTTTGCATTGGCGATAAAGAAATCTGAAATTGACTCAAGCGGACGCGTTAATAATGCATAACAAATACTGGCAATAACCACCCCCACTGCTGAGGCAATCCCTAAATCACGTAAAATACGTAATGAACTCGACTCTTTAGGGGTGCGTTGCGGTAAGAAGAATAATGCCAGCATTAATAAAATGACTGTCACTACCTCTACGGTTAACTGTGTAAGCGCTAAATCGGGCGCTGAGAAGCGAGTAAATGCCACTGAAACCATTAACCCTACGATTGATATCATCAATAACGATACCATCCGTGAGCGATGCCAAATCACAGTGCTAATGGCACCGATGATCATTAAACCTGCACCAATGGCATTATGAAAATCGATCGGCGTACGTGGCGCAGTACCCGCCAAAGCGTTCATTTCAAACAATGGCCAACCAGCACACAACAATACGACCCCCAACATCACAACAATGTAACGTTGCAGAGAACCATTTTCGGTGCTGCTGATTTTTTCTTGACTCCACTTAATGATCGCATAGACAAACCGCTCAAAGGTTTTTTTAGCATTTAATGGAGGTAGTGATGCTTGAAACTTAAATAAGTGCTTACGCTGAATATATATAAATACACCGCCCACGACAGCCATCGCACTCATAAGCAATGGTAAATTAAAACCATGCCAAATTGACAGTTTAAACTGTGGTGTCGCTTCCCCAAGAACTGCTAGCGACGCCGCTGACAAAATACCATCAACCACAAAGTTTGGAAACATACCGACTAGTAAACACAACACAACTAGTATTTCGATTGGCACACGCATATAGCGAGGAGGCTCATGCGGTGTTTTTGGTAAATTGATTGGGTCGCCATTAAAGAATACATCGTGAATAAAGCGTGCCGAATATGCTACAGAAAAAGCAGCCGCTAGAGTTGCTAATACAGGAATAAGCCACGACATAGAACCAAGTATTTGTTGATGTAAGGTTTCTGCAAAAAACATTTCTTTTGACAAGAAACCATTTAATAGCGGCACCCCAGCCATTGCCGCTGCAGCAACCATTGCCAGTGTCGCTGTATAAGGCATAAATCGCCACATACCATTGAGCTTACGCATATCTCGCGTACCAGTTTCATGGTCAATAATACCGGTGGCCATAAATAATGACGCTTTAAACGTTGCATGGTTAATAATATGAAATATTGCCGCTACTGTGGCAAGTTCAGTATCTAACCCAAGTAATAAAGTGATCAAACCTAAATGGCTAATGGTTGAATACGCCAGAAGCCCTTTTAAATCATGCTTAAATAAAGCGATGTAGGCGCCGACCAATAACGTTGTTAAGCCGGTCATGGCAACCAAAATAAACCAGATATCTGTTCCAGCTAACGCTGGATAAAAACGTGCAAGTAGGAAGATACCGGCTTTTACCATAGTCGCTGAATGCAAATAGGCACTCACTGGCGTTGGGGCTGCCATTGCGTGCGGTAACCAAAAATGAAATGGGAATTGAGCTGATTTAGTAAATGCACCTAGCAATACCAACACTAATGCAACTTCGTATAAGTCATGTGACTGGATCAATGTTTTGCTAGCTAAGATAACGTCTAGATCATAGCTACCAACAATATCACCAAGCAGTAGTAAGCCGCCTAGTAGAGCTAATCCGCCGGCTCCAGTGACTGCTAATGCCATACGTGCCCCTTTGCGGGCCTCTGATTTATGCCACCAAAAACTGATTAACAAAAATGAGCTAATACTGGTTAATTCCCAAAACAGCCATAGTTGAATCACGTTATTCGACATCACAATACCTAGCATTGCAGTCATAAACAGCATTAAGTAACAGTATAATTTTGGCATCGAGTCATTATTACTTAGGTAATAACGGGTATAAAAAATAACCAGCAACCCGATCCCTAAGATCATAAAGATAAACAATAAGCTTAAGCCATCTAGGCGAAAAGCCAGCTCCATACCCAGCGCTGGTATCCATTGTGTGGTAAAGCGAATTGTCTCACCCGCTAAAACCGCTGGCGTGTGATAAATCGCAATTGCTAAGGCGCATAAAGGCGCTAGCATAGTTAAGCTCGTAGATTGATTACGAGTCAATTTGCCGGTGCAGGAAGAAATAACACTGCCAATTAAGGATAACAGGGGTATCCAGAGCAAAGTCATAGAGAGAAACCTTTTGAAGTCATAAGAGTATCAATACACTGCTAGTTAGTTTTAGTTTAGTACTGGTCATTTCGGATGGTTTTAATTTTAGCTTCAATAAACGCTTTATAGGTATATAGTTATACTGATCAGCGACGATTTTGTCTATAGTAAGCCCTTCTACCTGCTGTTATTTTGTACTATTTTAGTGCTGACAGCATATTATTTACAACTTTATCCCTCAATATTTTTTTTTGTCATTTTGTTTATAAAGTTCATAGGTGCTTTAAATTGCTGAAAATAGTCGCTAAATCGTAGTGGTTGATAGCTCGGATCAGTAATTTGTTGCAACCATAATTGTTGATAATGCACTGACAAAGGGATTTGTTGATATTGCATTATTGACCAGTTATGACTTGGTTTATATGCTTTAATTGGTGTTTGACAGCTATCACTTAGCTGCCAGCCAGCCGGTGGTGTAAGATCATTGGCAATAAAAAGGTTCGGCGCCACCAAGCCTTTTTGATTACATAACCACGCCTGCTTCGCTGCGGGTAATGGATACTCATCTTCAAAGCCGTTAAAGTGCATCAGCTCATGTAAAAATAAACCGTAATAACTCGCCGAGTTTAAGTGCATTATGCCACCTTGCACATTGCCTGAGCCAGTTGCGGTCATCATCACTATAAAATCAAAGCCCGTTGGCCAAGCTTTATTGTGAGCTAAAGGCTGCCAATCACATTTAGCGGCATGTTGCGGCTGTTGTTGGCAGTTTATGGAGTCCCCTAAATAAATCGGCTTACTAAAACAAAAACTGCCTGAGCTCGGTTGGGGGTGTTGTTGATAACGAATTTTAAATGCATTAAGTTTTGCTAAACCTTGGCGATGATCTGTCATCATCAACACATTAAACTGACACTGCGGTTGCGCTTGCAGCTGTGAAAAGGATAATAAAAATCCCTCATGACTGGCAAAGCTTTGGTCAATACTCGCCGGTGTGGCGCCATGGTGTAATTTTAATTGTTCTGCCGCATGACTTGCAGGCAACAGGTGTTGCTCTGCCAGTGATGTTAAATCATCCCAACGTTCTGATTGCAGTAACAATGCACTGAGTCTGCGGCGCTTATCAACACTTTGCCGAGCCACGCTAACACGCCAAAAAGGTAAAGCCGATTGTGCTTGATCATTTGTTAGTAACCGCAGTGCCCAAGCAAATTGTGCATCTGTAACAGCATTTATAGCTAATAAGTATAAGGTAGCATCAGTCAATGAATTAAGCTGAGCATTAAAATCGTCAATAAAACGATAATAACTAATAAGAATAGAATCTGGGGTATGTTTTACATGCCAAAAGGCAATATCGCGATGCTGATTAACTGAGCTTGGTAAATATCCCAAACTCAGCATAACAACAACGCTAATAAATAATTTAACTGTCGTTTTCACCAGCCATTAGCTCAAGCTCTAAACGGGCATATTTATATTCCACAAACTCATGCACATTGGTGGCAAGTGCTAAACGAAAGAAATCTGCGGCTTGATAATCAAGCCCTTTAGCTTGATATATTTTAGCTAAATAAAAGTAAGCTTCGCATAGCCGCTGCGCATATTCTTGTTCAGTTTTAACACCATCGGCAAGACTTGTTAAAAAGCTCTGCTCGCTCATATCGCCCAAATAAAGTGATATTAAACTATACGCCCATTGACTATCATCCAGCCCTTGTGCGTTGGCTTTTAAGTTTGCTATAGCTTGCACAGGATCAGCGCTTGCTTGCGCTAGATAAAGCCATAATACCCGGTAAGGATCACTTGGCGAACGTGATAAAAACTCTTTAAGATCAGCCGCTGCAAGATTTGCTCTATCGCCATAGTAAAGAGCAATACCACGATTTAAGTAGGCATATTCGTGTTGCTCATTGAGTTCTAACGCTGAATCAAAAAATTCATAGGCTTTTTCAAATTGTTGCATCAAGGTATGGTGAATACCTAAAAAGTTATACACTTCGGCTAAATCGGGCTTCAATTGCACAGCACGATTAAAATCAATCCGCGCCAAGGTAGACATACCTAAACTATCAAATAATACGCCACGGTCATAAAATAATTTTGCTTGTTGATCTGGCGCTAGATCAGCACGATTTAATAATTCAGAATAACGAGCTATCGCTATTTCACTACGAAAATCAGACGCTAAAGGCGCAGTGAAAGGCACATTCACAATCGCAGTCGGTTGTGCTTGCGAAGTAGATTGACAGGCGCTTAAAGACAGAATAGCAAACGATGCCAAGGCTATGTGTTTAAGTATCATTAAAATCCTTTATACCAAGATAAGTAGCAAACTGATAGGACAAGTGCTATCCAAAGAGGTTTCATTAAAGCATAAAAAAAGAGGCTATACAGCCCCTTTTTATATTATCCAGAGAATATCTGGATTAAATATCAACAATTAAGCGTCAGTTGGTGCATCAGCTGCGGCAGCTGCTGATTCCATTGCTTCTTTGATACTTAAACGTACACGACCTTGACGGTCTACTTCTAGTACTTTAACTTTAACTTCTTGACCTTCAGATAGGTGATCTGTCACGTTATTTACGCGCTCAGTACTGATCTGAGAGATATGCACTAGGCCATCTTTACCAGGAAGAATGTTTACAAACGCACCGAAATCAACGATACGTACAACTTTACCTTCGTAGATAGTACCTACTTCTAGTTCAGCTGTTAATTGCTCAATGCGGCTAATTGCATTTGCTGCGCTTTCACCGTCTGTTGCTGCAATTTTGATTGTACCGTCATCACCGATTTCAATCGTAGTACCTGTTTCTTCAGTAAGTTGACGAATAGTTGCGCCGCCTTTACCGATAACTTCTGCGATTTTCTTCTGTGGTATCTTCATAGTGTAGATACGTGGAGCAAACATTGAAAGCTCTTCAGATGGTGCAGAAATCGCTTCGTCCATCACACCTAAGATGTGTAAACGTGCAGCTTTTGCTTGTTTAAGCGCAATTTGCATGATTTCTTGAGTGATACCTTCAATCTTGATATCCATCTGTAGTGCAGTGATACCTGCAGCAGTACCAGCTACTTTAAAGTCCATGTCACCTAAGTGATCTTCATCACCTAAGATGTCAGAAAGAACTACGAATTTTTCGTCTTCTTTAACTAGACCCATCGCGATACCCGCAACAGACGCTTTAATTGGCACACCCGCATTCATAAGTGCAAGTGAAGTACCACATACTGATGCCATTGAAGATGAACCATTTGATTCAGTGATCTCAGATACAACACGGATTGAGTAAGGGAACTCAGTCAATGTAGGCATTACAGCTTGGATACCGCGCTTAGCTAGGTTACCGTGGCCGATTTCACGACGCTTAGGAGAACCTACAAAACCTGTTTCACCTACGCAGAACGGAGGGAAGTTATAGTTAAGCATAAAGTGGTTTTTGTGCGTGCCAGTTAAATCATCGATTAACTGTGAATCACGTTCTGTACCAAGTGTAGCTGTTACCAGTGCTTGTGTTTCACCACGCGTAAAGATTGCAGAACCGTGAGTACGTGGCAATACGCCAGTCATTACGTCAAGTGCACGGATCATATCTGGTTCACGACCATCGATACGTTTTTCGCCAGCAGTGATGCGCCCACGTACGATTTTCTTCTCAAGAGAACCAAATACTTTGCCAACTTCTTGCTTGTCTAGTGACTCGCCTTCAGCAAGCTCAGCTGTTAATACAGCAACAACTTCGTCTTTAGCTACGCCAAGTGCTTCTTTACGAGCCACTTTATCAGTGATGCGGTAAGCTTCGCCTACTTTATCAGCTGCGATTGCTGCTACTTTATCTTCTAAAGCAACGTTCTTTTCAGGTGCTGCCCAATCCCATGTAGGCTTGCCAGCTTCTGCTTTGAATTCGTTGATTGCGTTGATGATAGCTTGAGATTGCTCATGACCATATACAACCGCACCTAGCATAACGTCTTCTGCAAGTACGTCAGCTTCTGATTCAACCATAAGTACTGCGTTATCAGTACCAGCAACAACTAAATCAAGTTGGCTTTCTTCAAGCTCTTTTAGCGTTGGGTTAAGTACGTATTCGCCGTTGATGTAACCAACGCGCGCTGCACCAATTGGACCACTGAATGGGATACCAGAGATAGCAAGTGCTGCTGAAGTACCGATCATCGCAACCATATCAGGTTGAATTTCAGGGTTAACAGAAACAACAGTAGCAATAACTTGTACTTCGTTTACAAAACCATTTGGGAAAAGTGGACGAATTGGACGGTCAATAAGACGTGCAATAAGTGTTTCACCGTCGTTAGGACGACCTTCACGCTTTAAGAAACCACCAGGGATACGACCTGCAGCGTACATACGCTCTTGGTAGTTAACTGTTAGTGGGAAAAAATCTTGGCCAGGTTGTGCTTCACGCTTACCAACAACAGTAACTAATACTGATGTGTCGCCAATACTTGCTAGTACTGCGCCGTCTGCTTGACGAGCAATTGCACCGGTTTCTAGGGTAACTGTATGTTGACCTAGTTGAAATTCTTTAATAATTGCTTGCACTTAAAATGTTCCTTAAATGTGTTCTAATAAGTTGCCATCAAAGTACCAATTACAGTACATAATTGTATTCAGTTGGAAATCAATTAAGTACTACAATTGGCAATGATGTGAATAAGCGTAGATAAACCTTTTTATCTACGCGCATAGTATATAACAAAGTAATGCAAAATTGCGAGCTTAGTCCCTAGATAAAAGTGGTGATAATAGGCGCGCTAAAAAGTGTGCTTTGCTGTCACTAACTATGTGGCTTTTATTTGATATTTCAAGAGAATTAATTGTTGTGGACAGAGAGAGTGAGAAATTTCAGGCACAAAAAAAGGAGCTATAAAGCTCCTTTCTATGTAATCTAGTTCTTAGCGACGTAGGCCAAGTTCTTGGATTAACGCAGTATAACGTGCAATGTCTTTACCTTTAAGGTAATCAAGCAGTTTACGGCGAGTGCTTACTTTACGAAGCAGACCACGACGTGAGTGGAAGTCATGCTTGTGATCAGCAAAGTGACCTTGAAGCTTGTTGATATCAAAAGTAAGAAGTGCAACTTGTACTTCAGGTGAACCAGTGTCGCCTTCTGCACGTGCGAATTTTGCGATGATATCGATCTTTTCTTGATTGCTTAGTGACATAGTAACTCCAAAAATAAAATTTAAAAGGTGTCTTAGCCGATCACTAATTCAGCCAAAACGATTAGCGGACGTATTCTACCAGCTACGGCAATAACTACAAGCTAAACTTTACGCTGTTGTTTCTTGCTGATTTGATAAGCCACGTTTTGACTTTAAATGGCCATCAGGATTACGTTCACCAGTGCCAATAAACACACCATCAGCGAGCACTTTAATTGCCCCTTCTGGCAGTTTAATATCAAGTACAACCGCCTGACCATGGCTAAAAGAACTACCTTGCTCTTTACTGAGCTCAACCACAGGTAGACCAACTAATGCGGTGTCCATTGGCAGTAATAGTTCATCAAGATAAGTAGAAGGCGTAAGCTCTTCTTGTTTCGCTTTTACTAATAACGCTTCTAACTGCTCAAGTGACACCATTTTGTCAGCAGGGTAATGCCCTACCGCACTGCGATGCAACATGATCACATGCGCGCCACAACCCAGGTTTTCGCCTAAGTCATCGACGATAGTGCGAATATAAGTACCTTTTGAAACATGGGCGGTCATTTGCACTTCGTTATTAGCTTCATCGAACTCATCTAGTGTTAAACTAAATACGTTGATTTTTCTGCACTTGCGAGGTACTTCAATGCCTTCACGCGCATATTTATATAAAGGTCGGCCTTCATATTTTAACGCTGAATACATTGACGGGTATTGATCTGATTCACCTAAAAACTTAGCAATTTCTTCGCTAAGTTGCTCAGCCGTCACATTGACATCTTTCGTACTGACAATTTCACCATCAGAATCTGATGTTGTCGTACGTTCACCTAATTTAGCGCGAACTACATAGGTTTTGTCAGTATCGAGTAAAAACTGAGTAAATTTAGTCGCTTCACCAAAACAGATAGGCAGCATACCCGTTGCAAGCGGATCAAGGGCACCGGTGTGCCCCGCTTTTTGTGCAAAATACACACTTTTAGCTTGCTGTAGCGCTTTATTTGATGAAATGCCTATTGGTTTGTTTAACAACAAAATACCGTCAACTGGACGGCCTTTACTGCGCTTTGCCATCTGTATTAGTGCCTTCTTCGCTGTCTGTTTCGTCGATATGCTCTGCATCATCTACGCTATCAACTTCGTCATCTACATGCTTTGCTTTATCTTCACGAATAATAGAATCAACAAGGTTTGAAATACGCATGCCTTCCATCAGTGAATTATCAACCACAAACTTAAGCTCTGGCATAATACGGGCACGAATGCGTTTGCCAAGTAGTGAGCGAATATAACCGGTCGCTTCATTTAATACTTTAGCACTTTGCTTTGCAGCATCTTCATCTTGGGTGTTAAACACAGTAATAAAGATTTTTGCATAAGATAAATCACGTGATACTTCTACAGCAGATACTGTAACCATACCTAACCGTGGATCTTTAATTTCACGTTGCAAAATAACAGCAATTTCTTTTTGAATTTGCTGAGCAACACGATCAGTACGAGAAAACTCTCTCATTAGACTCTACTCTAAAAATTATAACTCATTGAGAAATATAAATAAGTTATTTAAATAATGGATACACAAATGGGGGCTGAGCCCCCATTTATTATCTTAGCTTACGAACAATTAAAGTGTACGTTGTACTTCAACTGTTTCGAATACTTCGATTTGGTCACCAACGCGAACGTCGTTATAGTTCTTAACGCCGATACCACATTCCATGCCGTTACGAACATCAGCAACATCGTCTTTAAAGCGACGAAGTGACTCAAGCTCACCCTCGTAGATAACCACGTTATCACGAAGTACACGAATTGGTGCGCTACGTTTAATAACACCTTCAGTAACCATACAACCAGCGATAGCGCCAATTTTAGGTGACTTGAACACGTCACGAACTTCAGCTAGACCAATGATCTCTTGCTTGAACTCTGGTGCTAACATACCAGACATAGCTTGCTTCACTTCGTCAATCAAGCTATAGATAACGCTGTAGTAACGTAAGTCTAAGTTCTCAGACTCAATTACTTTACGTGCCGATGCATCAGCACGAACGTTAAAGCCAACCACGATTGCATTAGATGCTGCAGCAAGGGTTGCGTCAGTTTCAGTGATACCACCTACGCCTGAGCCTACAATCTTCACTTTAACTTCATCTGTTGACAGTTTAGTCAATGAATCAGAGATTGCTTCGATTGAACCTTGAACGTCTGCTTTAAGTACCACATTAACTTCAGATACATTGCCTTCAGTCATGTTAGTAAACATGTTTTCAAGCTTCGCTTTTTGCTGACGTGCTAGTTTAACATCACGGAATTTACCTTGACGGTAAAGTGCAACTTCACGGGCTTTACGCTCGTCTTTAACTACAGTTGCTTCGTCGCCCGCTGCTGGAATACCAGATAGACCTAAAATCTCAACTGGGATTGAAGGACCTGCAGACTTGATGTCTTTACCGTTTTCATCGCGCATTGCACGAACACGACCATACTCAAGACCACATAATACAATGTCACCTTGGTTAAGCGTACCAGATTGTACAAGGATAGAAGCAACTGGACCACGGCCTTTATCAAGACGAGATTCAATAACAACACCAGCAGCCATACCCACAGTTGGAGCAGTAAGTTCTAACAACTCAGATTGGTTTAATACCGCTTCAAGAAGGTCATCAATACCTAAACCAGTTTTAGCAGAAATATGCACATACTGTGTATCACCGCCCCACTCTTCAGGAATAACGTCTAGTTGAGCAAGCTCATTCTTAACGCGATCTGGGTCTACGCCTTCTTTATCCATTTTGTTAACAGCGATAATTAAAGGAACGCCAGCTGCACGCGCATGCTGAACCGCTTCTTTAGTTTGTGGCATTACACCATCATCTGCTGCAACCACTAGGATTACGATATCTGTTGCTTTAGCACCACGAGCACGCATTGACGTAAACGCCGCGTGACCAGGAGTATCCAAGAAAGTGATCATGTTACCATTTACGTCAACATGATAAGCACCGATATGCTGTGTGATACCACCGGCTTCGCCAGAGGCCACTTTTGCTGAACGAATATAATCAAGCGTTGACGTTTTACCATGGTCAACGTGACCCATTACAGTTACTACTGGTGCACGTGGCTCAGATTTACCATCTTCATGACGGTCATTTAGTACTGTTTGCTCTAATTCGTTTTCTTTAACAATGATAACTTTGTGGCCCATTTCTTCTGCAACTAACTGTGCAGCTTCTTGGTCGATCACTTGGTTAATGGTAACCATGTCACCCATTTTCATCATTGTTTTTACAACTTCAGCGCCCTTAACGGCCATGCGTGATGCAAGCTCAGCAACTGTAATTGTTTCGCTAATACGCACTTCGTTTTTCACGTCAACCGTTGGCTTTTGGAAGCCATGTTGTAATGAAGCTGGTGCTTTTAGCTTGCTTTTCTTGCCTCTTGAAGGAACAAATTTCTCCTTCGCTGGGGCTTTTTTCTTTTTCTTAGCACGGCGTGTGCCTTGCTCATCACGCGCATCAGCAACATCTTCTGCTTCACGTGCGTAAGTAGAAGTCGTAAGGTGGTGATCAGCGGTTTCTTCGCGCTTCTTACGTTCTTCTTCTTCTTTCTTCCAGCGAGCTGAATTTTCTTCTGCTAGCTTTCTTGCCTCTTCTGCTTGACGTTTCGCTTCTTCTTCAGCTTTCTTCAATGCGGCCTCTTCTGCTTCTCTTTGCAGACGCTCAGCTTCAACGCGATCTTTTTCAGACTTCGCGGTTTGTTCTGGGGTCATCTGCTTCTGTTTTGCTACACGTTCAGCATCTGCTTTACGTTTAGCTTCTTCTTTCACTTTACGGTCAGCCTCTTCTTTGGCTTTGCGCTCTGCGTCTTGTTTTGCTTTAAGCTCAGCTGCTTCTTTTGCAGCTTGTTGCTCAAGTTCACGACGAGCGGCTTCTTCTGCTGCTATACGCGCTTGCTCTTGCTCTTGCTCAACCGCGCTTTTCTTCACGTAAGTACGTGTTTTACGTACTTCAACTTGAACTGACTTTGCTTGACCTGTAGAACCCGTCACACTTAATGTGCTTTTGCTCTTACGTTGCAATGTCATACGTGCTGGGCCATCTGAGCCTGTGCCGCCGTGCTGCTTGCTTAAATGATCAAGTAACTTTGCTTTTTCAGCTTCAGTTACATTATCACCCGCTTGCTTAGTGATACCGGCTTGCGATAATTGTTGAAGCAATTTATCAACAGTTGTACCAATATCCCCGGCTAGTTTTTCAACATTTACTTCTGCCATAGTCTCTAATACCTCCGTTAATAACTTACTCGTCTGCGAACCAACAAATGTTGCGCGCAGCCATAATTAGCTCACCCGCTTTCTCTGGAGAAAGCTCTGTAATATCGACTAATTCATCAATACCTTGCTCTGCTAAGTCTTCTAGCGTAACAACCCCTTTGCTTGCCATAACAAACGCAAGGTGACGCTCTAACCCTTCTAGTGCTAATAAGTCTTCAGCAGGCTCTGCACCATCAAGGCTTTCTTCTGTTTTAAGTGCTTTAGTCGTTAATGCATCTTTTGCACGTGAGCGTAACAAATCAACAGTATCTTCATCTAAGCCATCAATTTCTAAAAACTCAGACGCAGGTACATAGGCAACTTCTTCAAGGGTTGAGAAACCTTCGTTGATAAGTAATGTTGCAAAGTCTTCATCGATGTCTAAGTTTTCAGTGAATAAGTTGATTAACTTATCAGATTCCGCTTCGTTCTTAGCGCGCATTTCTTCAACTGTCATTACGTTTAGTTCCCAACCAGTTAACTGGCTAGCAAGACGTACGTTTTGACCATTACGACCAATTGCTTGTGCTAGGTTATCAGCTTCAACAGCGATATCCATTGAATGGGTGTCTTCATCCATTACAATTGAAGCAACTTCAGCAGGTGACATTGCATTAATAACGAACTGGGCTGGGTTGTCATCGTAAAGTACGATATCAACACGCTCACCACCAAGTTCAGTCGATACTGCTTGTACACGTGCGCCACGCATACCAACACACGCACCAATCGGATCGATACGTTTATCATTAGATTTAACGGCGATTTTAGCACGTGAACCTGGATCACGTGCCGCTGCACGTAGTTCAATCATCTCTTCGCCAATTTCTGGCACCTCAATGCGGAATAATTCCATCAGCATTTCTGGCTTAGAGCGTGTTACAAATAACTGTGCACCACGAGCATCAGGTTTTACTTCATAAAGTAAACCACGGATACGATCGCCAGGACGGAAATTTTCACGTGGTAACATGTCATCACGGTAAATAACCGCTTCAGCATTGTTACCTAAATCTAATACGATTGCGTCACGCGTTGCTTTTTTCACAACACCTGTTACTAACTCGCCTTGTTGATCTTTATAAGCTTCTACAACAAGTGCGCGCTCAGCTTCACGTACTTTTTGTACGATTACTTGTTTCGCCATTTGTGTAGTAATACGGTCAAATTTAATTGACTCGATTTGCTCTTCGATGAAATCACCAATCTTAAGATCTGGGTCATCAACCTGAGCCGCTTCCAACGTGATTTCGCTGTAAGGGTTTTCCAGTGAACCATCTTCAAGTACTGCAGCAATTTGCCAACGACGATAAGTGTCGTAATCGCCTGTTTTACGGTCAATTGCAACGCGTACTTCAATTTCACCAGTATGTTTTTTCTTAGTCGCAGTCGCTAATGCGAACTCTAACGCTTCGAAAATCTTTTCTTTTGGAACCGCTTTCTCATTGGAAACGGCTTCAGCAACCAATAATATCTCTTTTGCCATGGGTTATGCCTCGCTTGCCCTATTCCTTCGCACTCGGATTAAAACTTTGCGATGATGTTCGCACGTTCAATGTTACTGAGCATAATTAACTGCTCAGTACCGTCATATGAAAGTGTGATCATATCACTGCTAACTGCTATTAGATCGCCTTTAAAATTACGACGACCATCTTGTGGAAGCTTAGTACGCACGCGTACTTCCTCTCCTTGTGCCTTCTCGTAGTGATCTTGTTTGAATAATAGACGATCAACACCAGGAGACGATACTTCCAAATCATATTCATTTGTAATCGGGTCTTCGACATCTAAAATTGCGCTTATTTGACGACTTGCATCAGCACAGTTATCAACCGAGATCCCCGCTTCGTGATCGATATAGACCCTAAGCGTAGAATGGCGACCCGCTTGCACAAACTCTAGACCATGTAATTCAAAGCCTAACATTTCAACTGACGGTGAAAGCATGGTTAATAAATCTTGCTCAAGTTTTGTCACGAAAATTCTCCATACAAACAAAAAAAGGGCTTATAGCCCTAAAATACTTAGCTTATACCTTGATTTAAAATCAAGTGGTGCAGATACAACAACGCCCCGAACCAAGCGGGGCGTCACACCTAAAGCATAAAACTGTGTGGCCATGGGCCAAGCTTGGTTGCGGATAGCTAACACCATCTAAATTAAACCCAAAGGCTTAAACGCAAAACGCGCATTACATAGAATGCGCGACTTCAAATCAGTAACTAAAATCGCTACTCAAAAGTTTGGCTTCAAGAATTTAGAAATATTAATTAAACTAATAATTTATCTAAAAACTTGGTTGCGGGAGCCGGATTTGAACCGACGACCTTCGGGTTATGAGCCCGACGAGCTACCAGGCTGCTCCATCCCGCGCCAACTGGTATCAAAATACCTGATACCTGCCTAGCAGCTAATTAAGTGAGCTAGACAATGGCGGCTATTATAAAGAGGCTTGGCGTAATTAGCAACCAAAAACTGGTAAAGAATGACTAGACTATAAAGTACAAAATTATACGTCAGAACAATTCGCTATAACCGTACCAAAAGTACCCTGTTAAAAAACCAACATAAAAGCCCTAGGGCGTGTTGACCTTTTGTGATTAATTTTGCAGCAGTATGTTTGGTATTTAGGCAAGGCAGAGTCTATGTAGTGTGGTTGTTCCCCATAAATAGACGATAACGCAGTATAAATTCCAAACATGCGCTGCCCAAAGGGTTCTTCCTAGGGGCGATTAACTCTTTGTTGCTCGATTTTTACTTAGCCCACTAGGTTACAAACCTCGCGCCGCGATTAAATCGCCCCTAGATTGAACAAATTTCAATCCACAAAGGTCAACACGCCCTAGCCTTATTGGCATTAATAATGCGCGCTATTACGCGATTTCCATCGATTTACTCACTCTTTCCTACACAGCGTCTATACTAAGTTTTTAATGGCAACCTGCATATTTAAGGCTATTTAGAGAGGGCTTATTATGAGTATTTCTGCTCATCATCAAAAAATGTTATTACAAAGTATCGCAATAATAAAACCTAACTTTCACTGTTTTACTGTTACCTTTCATGTGCAATTAAAACGTCATGCACTGACTATGCAATGGCCTAGCAGTGATGAAATAAGTGAAAAAAGTTATTTGTTGTATTGCTCATTGGAACGCACTATTACCCACTTAGATCGCTTATTGTCTGTATTACCTTTTATTCATTATCATGCCAACAACCTAAGTAAATCTGGCCTCACTTGTCAGGATGTTGATTTATTATGTGATGCTTTTATAGCTGCGCTAAAAATTCATTTGGGCCGAGAATTTACGCCAAACATAGAGCAAGCGTGGCGTTATGCACTCAGGATGTTTAACAGCATAGTGAAAAGCTATTTATTTAATACCAGTAATATTGTTGCAATTAACAAGTCCGTGCAGCAGCAAGTGAATTCATAGCAAATAACCTACATGCATTATTCTATACTAGCTAACTCTTGTAGAAGACGATCTATTTGGTGCTGTTCAACATCGATTAAAGTTGCATATCTTGATGTTAACGCACTCATTTTTCTAGATAAGGAGTTATCAAAAGTCGCATCAGTTAAGTTATTTAGTTGCTCTTTAGCCTGAGCTTCGAGGGCTGCTATTTGGCGATCCATTTGAGTTTGGTAAGTATCTATTTTTGATTGTCGCTGTTCAACATCTCGTTTGATTTCTTGTGCCCGAATGAACGAATCAATGCCTTTGCTCTGGGTTGATTGTTGGTCAATTTCAGAAGTGTTTTTCGACTCAGGCAAAGCGTGTTTTTCTTTTAATAGTCGATCAATATCCCGCTGTTCACGTGCAATTAAAACGTTATAGCGCTCTGAAATACTGGTCATTTGATTTGCTATTGCAGTTTCTTTTTTTGCACCAGATAAATTATTTAACTGCGCATCTGATTGCTCACCTAAGGCGGCAATTTGCTGATTCATTTTCTCGCTTAAGCTATCAATTTTATCTTGATGCTGTTGAATATCAGCATCAATTTGCCGAGTCCGAATATAACTATCGACGCCCGAGGTATCAATATTCTCATTAGCAACAAATTGACTAGATAAGCTCGGGTTTTGCTCTTTTATAGAGATTAGTTTCGCATCATCACCACATGGAAATTGACTAAATTCCACGACGCCTTTTTTTTCACACTGATAAACTGTGGCATGCAAAGAACTAACATGACAAAGTGCAATGAGACAAGGTAAAAAAATTTTAAATTTGCGAACAGTATACTGATATTGATTCATAAGCCGACATTCCTTTGTTTATATAGTTAACTTACACAGGTTCCTTATATTTATATACCACGACTATCAGTAATAATAAATGCGATCTAACCGTCAACTTAGTTCGTATAAATAACATTTAGGCAAAATTCATGATTTATAAAACGCTGCGATTTATTTTTGGCGACCAACTTAATGCCAATCACAGTTGGTATAAAGAAGAGAATCAAACACAATACCTTTATGTCATTGCTGAATTAAAACAAGAAACAGATTATGTAAAACATCATATACAAAAGGTAGCGGCGTTTTTTGCAGCAATGGAGAACTTTGCTACTGCGCTCAAACAAGCACAATTAAATGTGCTTCACTTAACACTCGATGATACCCACGATGATGCCTGCATTACCTCATTGCTAACACGCTTGGCTAAGCAATATCAGTGTCAACAAATTCAATATCAGTATCCTGATGAGTATAGATTAAAAACTCAACTGCAAGAGTTTGCAAACAGCAGTGACTTTAATGTTAGTGCCACAGACAGCGAACATTTTTTATTACCTTTTGCTGATATCAGCGACCATTTTAAAAAAGATAAGCATGTGAAAATGGAATTTTTTTATCGCATGATGCGCAAGCGCTTTGACATATTGATGCAAGATAATGCTCCACTAGGCGGGCAATGGAACTTTGACCAAGACAATCGTAACAAATTAAAAAAAACTGATTTAGCTGCTATCCCTGAACCAAAAATATTTACCAATAATATTGAAGCTATTTTACAGCGCATAAAAAAACACCAGGTAAATACCCTTGGCCATTGTTCAGCAACTTTATTATGGCCAACCAGTCGTGCTCAAGCAAAACAATTACTCGATTACTTTTGCACTCATCTACTCCCCTGTTTCGGACAGTTTCAAGACGCGATGACCTGTCAGAGCTCATACAAATGGAGCTTGTATCATAGTCGTATCGCGTTTGCACTTAACACAAAAATGCTGCACCCAATGCAAGTTATTAAGCAAGTACTGGCTGAGTTTGCGGCACGCCAAGAACAGATCACGCTTGCCCAAGTTGAGGGGTTTATTAGGCAAATTTTAGGTTGGCGAGAATATGTAAGAGGTATTTATTGGCAAAATATGCCTGATTACGCGAGTAAAAATGAACTTGAGGCTGCTCGTCTGTTACCTGATTATTTTTGGAGTGGCAAAACAAAAATGAACTGTATGAAACAGGCAATCACGCAGAGCTTAGAGACCGCCTACGCGCATCATATTCAACGCTTAATGATCACCGGAAACTTTTGCTTATTAACCGGTATTGATCCAAATGAAGTTGATAGCTGGTATTTGGGCATTTACATCGATGCCATTGAATGGGTAGAAATGCCTAACACCCGTGGTATGAGTCAATTTGCAGATGGCGGCCTAATCGCCACAAAACCGTATGCCGCAAGCGGTAACTACATAAACAAAATGAGTGATTACTGCACCAGCTGCCACTATAACGTAAAACAAAAAAGTGACGACACGGCTTGCCCTTTTAATAGTTTATATTGGCAATTTATGCACACCCATGAAGCCCGCTTAGCTCGTAACCCACGTATTGGCATGGTCTATAAAAATTGGCAAAAACAAGATACATCACAACAGCACGCTATTTTAGAGCGAGCGCAATGGTGCCTAAATAATATAGAAAAACTCTAACAGAAGTATCATATTAGGTAATATTGTTAATTAAATGTTTAATTAATTTGTAATTATAGTGTAATCACCCTACTTTCTAATATTAGAAATTACTCCACAACACTATGAGAACACGATGAAAAAACAGTTTTTAACGGCATTATTACTGATCAGTACAAGCCAAGCACAGGCATTTAGCCAAGAAACACATAAACGTATCGTCATAGATGCAGTGAACTACATGCAGCAGCACCCAAGCAGCACACAGTTTTCGGCATTAAGCCAATACGCTCAACAAAATAATATGACGGTAACCCAGTTAGCCGAAGTACTAGGCCAAGCAGCCTATGATGTGGATGACTTTGAAGACACCTTCTTTTGTGGTGCTGTAACGGGGTCATGTGTTCAAGCACCAATATGGGGAGCAGCAGAGAGTATTGTTAAATATACCAGCTATTGGCATTTCCAAAACCATACCCAAGGGGCTGATCAACACGGTAACGACTTTGGTGGCTACAATTACCAAAAACTGACGGTATGGGGCACCGTTGATAACTTGGCTTCAAGCTGGTTAAAAGGTGACTACCTTGATGACGGTCAAGGCGGTGAAACAGGCTGGTTTAATGCCGATTCATCAAAGTACAACAGCTATGGTATTACTGAAGCTAATTACCGAATTGACAGCCAATCAAATTACAACATGTACGATGACTTTGAAGAAATGCCTTTTCAGCCAATTGATAATTTAGGTCAATACTGGTATCAAAGCTATTTGCAAAGTGGCAACCCACAAGTGTTAGGTTTTGTTTTCCATACAACTGACTTACTACAACCACACCATACTTGGACCACATCTGATCTCAATCATTCAAGCTGGGAAAGCTGGGTAAAAGACTACTATGATCAGGAACAACTCAATGACTCTGCCCTTATTACACAAGCCATGCAAACATTTTCAGCACTGGATATAAACAGTCAAGACGTACGCCCTTTACTGACACAAGGTGGCGCTTTTTCTTATGCTCAAGGCGGTATTGTGCTTAATTCACAAGACCATTACGACCGCTTAAATACGGCAAAACAAGTGATCCCACATGCGATTGCCATGGTTGTGCACCTACTTAATCATGCCATGGTCGTACGCCAATGAAAGCGCTGAGCAGTTGTATTTTGTTATTGTTAGGACTGCTTTATAGCAGCCTAACAATGGCATCATTTAACCAATATAACGCTGCTGAAGTGCGTTTAATGCAGCAAGTTTATCAACAACACAATGCCAATATTAGTCGCAAAGACGTTCGTAAACATATGTTTGAAAATCAATTTTTATTATATCAAGCAGAACAACATATGCCTGAGCTGCTTGAACGTCAATCTGCGGTAGGCTTTAGCACGCAGTACCATGTTGAGCGCTATTTGATGAACATATTTGACACGCGACTAAATTTATCAACATCCTATGTTAAAGGAGGTAATCTCACACAATATAATGCCCAGTGGCTGCTCAAAGTATTGCCTAGCTACCCTGCTGATGGCCAATACAACGCTGAACAAATCAATAAAATGCAGCGCACTGAGCTCAGAGGGCTCTTTACAACCGCCGTCAATCTTTATGAGTTTATAGCCCCTTTATCTATGCAAGTACGCTTTCGACTGCACCAAGGTGAAAGTGACTTATTCAAAACTGAAGTGATAAAAAAGCAACAATTTGAGGCGTTGCTTTTAAAAGCAACGCCATTACTTTTAAAGCAAGGGATCAGTATCGCGCACCTAGAAGAACTAGCAAAAGGCGATATTTTAAGGCCTTCGATTCAAAGTTGGCTAGGTATTAAAGACATGATGCACGTTCAAAGCCCAATACTCGACAGTCTTGAACAACAAATATCCGATAAAGAAATAAAAAATTATTATCAGGCAAATAAAGCGCGCTTTAAATACCTTAGTGAAGTGACAGCTTACGGCGCTGCGTTTACTGAGCGAGAGCAAGCGGTTCGCTTTAGAAATACAGTACAAGCAAGCTCTTTTACAGATGCATTATATATATCACAGCAAACCGACATTTATGCTAAGTATCACAATAAACTAACTCGCAAAAATAAAAGTAATTGGGCTGTGCAACTGGCTTATACGCTAAAAGCAGAAGAATTATCTGCGGTGATGCGCTCACCTGAAGGTCTATGGGTCGTCATAATTAGTAATAACCATCAGTATAACTACTTTAGCGCTACTGACGAAACGGTTCGCTATCAAGCTAAAAAAGCCATCGCAATACAAAAAGCACAGCAACGCTATCAGCAAAATTGGCTGGCTTGGCAACAACAAAATGCAGTAAAACTATGAATAAAAAAGCTATCTACATAATTACAGGCGTCGCTTGTTTAGGTTTTTTAGTAATAAATTTAACAACAGAGCGAAAACGCGAAATAGCTCCCATCCGCGCTGCTGATGATTTAACGCCAGTAACGCCCGCGCCACAAATAAATAATGCGTCGGCACCGACAGCTATTAATCCAGATATGACTGCTGAAGCGGCGATTGATAGTCACACCTCATTAAAAAATACTGATGCCAGTCAACAACTGCCGCCCATTACTACACCGAGTTACTTGCCTGTCATCGCAAAAAATCCAATCAGTGCGAGTCAGTTTCAAGGCGACTTAACCGATCATCAAGCTTACCTCGATTTTCATAAACAGCAGCAAACTCAGCTTGAGCAACGCTTTGTAATAGCTGCTCAACAAAAAATAACTAACCTTGAAAGCTTGCTCGAAAAAGGCCGTCAAAAAGGCCTCCCTCAACGGCAGCTGCAAGTTGCTATTGATAAAATTGCTGCCTTAAAAGACATGCAAGCCAAATTAAAAAGTAAAGATACTAACTGAACACAGCATCATTAATCATCTGCGATTAATGGTGCGCTAAGCGGAACCGATGTTTGAGCAAAGCTAAAAAAGCCGCCTCAACTGAGGCGGCTACTAAAAATAACAAGTAAATTAGGGGAAAAACACTGTCAAAGGGATGGTTATTTACCTTCTAGCAAGTTACCACTGCCAATTTCAATTTTACGTGGTTTAAGTGCTTCAGGGATCTCGCGTTGCAAGTCGATACTAAGTAGCCCATTGGCTAAATCAGCGCCGAGTACTTTAACGTGGTCACCTAGCTGGAATTTGCGTTCAAAGTTTCGCTCAGCAATGCCTTGATGAATAAATTTTCGCTCTGCGCTGTCATCTTTATTGGCTTTAATGCCAGCAACTTTTAAGGTGTTATTTTCTGACTCTATCGTCAGCTCATTATCACTAAAACCGGCAACAGCCATAGTAATGCGATATTTGTCTTTATCGAGTGCTTCGATGTTATACGGAGGAAAACTTGGCTGCTTGTCAGTGCGAGCGGCCGCATCCATTAAAGATGCTAAATGATCGAAGCCAATGAATGAACGATAAAGTGGTGATAAATCTACTGTACGCATAATAATATCCTCATATTTAAGCGATATTTTGCATGTGCTTTTCGGTTGAACAAGCGCAAGCAAAGTTTAATTAATAATATAAATTTCAATTACTTCTGTTTAGTTAGGACCCATCAGGCGTCCTCACTAAACTATATATGGACGGCGAAATTGTTTTCAAGATTATTTTTGAAAAAAGTTTTATTTTTTTTCAAAATCTCTTTTTGCCTACTCAATAAAGTGAGGACTCAAAGTTTGCTTTTCAAGTCTTTAAATAGTAATAAGGGGAATTAGCTTTAGAGGTCGATATGAAAAAAGTAACGAGTTTGCTGCTCAATATAATTATGTTAGTTGTGGTGTTTTTTGTAGTGACTACATATCAGCAACGCAATTTACTCAGCTCAGATAGCAGCCCTGCTCCATATTTTAATTTACCTGTGCTCAATGACAGCGAACAACGTATTGATATTGCGATGCTCAAAGGTAACACCACCGTGGTTTATTTTTTTGCGCCATGGTGCACAATCTGTCGTTACAGTATGCCAAACCTAGAAGCGGCATTGGTTGATTCTAATATCAACGCCATTGGCATTGCACTTGATTATAAAAATGAACAAGCAGTTGCGCAGTTTGTTAGTGAACTTAAACTCACAATGCCCATTTTACTAGGCGATAAAAATACCCAGAGTAATTATAAAATCAGCGCCTTTCCTACTTACTATGTAATTGATCAACAACTGCGAATAACCGCACGCTCAATGGGCTATTCAAGCCAATTAGGTATTACTATCAGAGCTCAAAACTAAATGTAACAGCTTGTAACACCTCCCTACATTTTCGTACAGTTTACTACGTATTTTTATATATTTTCTCATTACTATAGGTCGCAGTCACACTTACTCATAACCATGGAAGAATCATGTTAGCCACCTGCTTGCTATCACTTTACCGTTTAACGCCACTGGCGTTGTGTTTGCCATTTTTAACGCACGCCAACGTTGATGCTAATGAAGAAATAATAGAGCGTCTTGAAACCGTTTATAAACGCAGTAGCATTACCAGTGAAATAACCGAAAATACTGAAAAACTGATCACTATGCCCGGTGCTATGGGCGATCCACTGCGGGCAGTATTTGCATTGCCAGGCGTTGTCGCCGCTGGCGGCTCAATGAGTGAACCGGCGGTACGTGGCTCATCGCCCGATGATAATTTGTTTGAAGTGGATTTTATGCCTGCAGGCTATATTTTTCATGATTTCGGCAGTTCTATTTTCAACAAGTACATTATTCAAGATTTTCAACTTTACTCAGCCGGCTATGGCACCAGTTACAGCAACGCCACCGGTGCCGTATTTGACGTAACACTGCGTAACCCTAAATATCAACCGATTACTACCACGCTTGATCTTACAATGTTTAATGCCGGTGTCTTTGTTGAAGGGCAACTCACGCAGAACACCGCGTTTTATTTATCAGCACGTAAAAGTACATTACCACTGTTCTTCTCTAAAGGTGAAGAGCTTGAAAACGACGATGGTGAACTCAGTGGTATCACCATCAATGACCCCCCAGATGATCATGATTACCAAGGCAAATGGATCTGGGATATAAACAATCAAAACGCCATAACAGTGTCATTTACAGGCGCAAAAGACTCGGTTGCAGCAGGCTTTAATCAACGCGCTGAACTTTCACTAAAAAATCCTGAGTATCAAGGCGATGCTGATTTTATTCGTGAATTTACCAGCCAAAGTATTTTATGGGATCACTTTAATAAAGACTTTCATTTACGCTTAGGCGTTGGTTCGCTCGAACATTCTGGCCGATTGGAATACGCTAAACGTGCCACGCTAAGTGATGGCTATTTTGATGAAGAACAACAAAAACAAATCACTTATAAAGGACGATTAAATTGGCGTGTTACTAAAGCCCAGCAACTGGTTTTTGATGCCGCCTATTTTGATAACGACAGTACTTACAGTTACGATAGTTTTCAATATCTTTGTACCGAGCTCGATCCTGATTGCGATCTAAACAAAGGTGAGCGAATAACGGGCAAAGACAAGCTAGCCCTTGATAAGTACTTTGTTGGTGTTAGCCATGTTTGGGTTATTAACGAACAATGGCAAAGCGAAGTCGGCGTGCAATATCAAAGCAATGATTACACTGATGAAGATTTTGTGATGCCGCGCCTTGCGCTTAGCTATTTTATTAATGATCACAATAGCATCAATGCTAAATACGGGCATTATAATCGCATGCAAGATATTGACACTCTATTGCCTGAACACGGCAACCCGAATTTACGTTCGCAAACCTCAAAACACAGCAGTTTAGGTTTTGCACAAGAACTTGCCGATGAATGGACATGGTCTATTGAAGGGTATTACAAAACCATGGACGATTTACCGTTGGCATTAAACAATTATTCCGATGCAGCAATTCGTTACAGTAATGATGTAACTGGGCGAGCTTACGGTGTTGATCTATTAATAAACAAAAATAAAACTGATAAATGGTATGGCTGGCTTGCAGTTAGTTATGCCAAAAGTGAACGTACTGACCAACGCCAAAATATCACTCGGGATTATTACGCTGATACCCCTTTAGTTGTCAACATGGTGTTTAATTACCAAATCAGTGAAAAATGGCAAGGCGGCTTTAACTTTACTGCCCGCAGCGGTCAAGCTTACACCCCGATTGTTGGCGTCACAGAAAATTCCGAATTCGAAGGACGTTTTTTACCACAATATGGTGATCCATTTTCTGAGCGTTTCGATGTTTATCATCGGCTTGATCTTCGTTTTGAACGTCAAACCGACTTTTGGGGCTTAGACGGTGTGTTAATTTTAGAATTAATGAACGCCTACGGCCAAGCAAACACCAGTAGCATTGATTTAGATTATCAGAAAGTAACCTCGACTAATGATTTAATTATCAAAGAAAACGAGGATGATTTTGAAATGCGCCCTTCAATTGGCTTCAGTGTTAAGTTTTAATTAGCCACCCCACATACACCTTTAATACTGATTAAAGGTGTATGCAATCATTAAAATAGAATTCATCAATCGTTTTTTTACGCTGTTTATTTTTTCTCAATTAGTTAAGATGAATGTAAATAAAATCGAGGAGAGCGATATGTTAACTGTAATTTTTGGCCGTGAAGGCTGCCCTTATTGTGTACGTGCTAAAGATGTTGCTGAAAAACTAGCAAATGAACGTGATGATTTTAAATACCGTTATGTTGATATTATTAAAGAAGGCGTGAGTAAAGCCGATTTAGAACAATCAGCAGGTAAGCCTTGCCCAACCGTGCCACAAATCTTTATTGACCAAGCACACATCGGTGGTTTCACTGAGTTTGAAGCTTACGCTAAAGAAAATCTTGGACTTTATCAATAAGTTCTGTATAAAATTTGTTAATCAATTTGATTTACCCACAATCAAATTGATTAAATTATGACCAACATCAACTACATACAAATTAGTTTCAATTTATACAAGCATTTGCCTCGTAAATCCTATACAATGCGCGCCTCTTTAAATTCGTTGAGGCGTATTAATGTCAGAACCAGTCACGTTTGAATCTCTAAATCTTTCTCCTGCAATTTTGAAGGCAGTTGAAGAGTTGGGTTACAAGACACCATCTGAAATCCAAGCTCAATGTATACCGTTATTGCTAGAAAGAAAGGACGTACTGGGACTAGCTCAAACGGGTACAGGTAAAACCGCAGCATTTGCACTGCCATTACTTAATAATATTGACCCGTCTGTGAAGCAGCCGCAGATCCTTGTACTCACACCAACCCGTGAGCTTGCGATCCAAGTAGCTGAGGCATTCGAACAATATGCTAAACATGTTCGTGGTATTGAAGTATTGGCACTTTATGGTGGCCAGAGCTACAGTATCCAATTAAGTGCACTTCGTCGTGGCGCGCAAGTTATTGTCGCTACTCCAGGTCGCTTAATCGATCATATTAACCGTGGCACTATCAAGTTTGACAGCTTACAAGCTCTTGTACTTGATGAAGCCGATGAAATGTTACGTATGGGCTTTATCGATGATGTTGAAAACATCATGGAAAAAACGCCGCGCGAAAAGCAAACATGTCTTTTCTCTGCGACCATGCCTAAGCAAATTCAAAACATCAGCAGCAAATATATGAATAACCCTGAACAGGTTCATATATCTGCGCGTAACTCAACGGTATCATCTGTTGAGCAAGTGTTTTGGAATGCCAGCGTACACAAGAATAAAGCGATTGTTCGCTTTTTAGAAGCTGAACAATATGAAGGCGCGATTGTTTTCGTACGTACACGTAACGATACAGTACAACTTGCTGAGTTATTAGAGCGCGAAGGTTTCTCTGCAGCTCCACTTAACGGTGACATGAACCAGCAAGCACGTGAACGCACAGTAGAACGCTTAAAAAGTGGCATGCTAAACGTTGTTATCGCAACAGACGTTGCAGCACGTGGTCTAGATGTTGACCGTTTAAGCCTTGTTATCAACTACGATATCCCACAAGATTCTGAAGCTTATGTTCACCGTATTGGCCGTACAGGTCGTGCTGGTCGTACCGGTAAAGCGATTCTTTTCGTAAAACATAACGAACGTTATTTACTTAAAAATATCATTCGTCATACGAATTCAGATATTGTACAAGTTGAACTACCAACTGCAAAAGTTGTTGAAGAAAAACGTATCGAAGCGTTACAAGCTAAATTAGCTATTGCGCTTGAAAATAAAGATATTACTTTCTTTAATGAAGTAGCAGCTAATATGGCGCAAAAGCTTGAACTTGCTCCTGAAGACCTAGCAGGTGCGTTACTGTGTTTAGCACAGCAACAATCACCAATTAAGGTTGAAGAAGTTAAGATCCAACAACGTGAGCGTAGCGAACGTAATGACCGTAACCCACGTGAGCGTAATGATCGTGGTGACCGTGGTCGTCGTAACGAACGCAGCGAACGCCCTGCACGTGACCGTGATGCTAAACCACGTGAACGTAATAGCCGTGATGCAGGCCCTATGGATACTTACCGTATCGAAGTAGGTCGTGAACATGGTGTTCAAGTTAAGAACATTGTTGGCGCTATCGCTAACGAAGCTGACATCTCAAGCAAGTTTATTGGTGATATTCGTTTACACGACAATCACAGTACGGTTCAATTACCGCAAAACATGCCTAAAGATGTACTTGATCATTTCCAAAAAGTGTTTATTTGTAAACGTCCAATGGGCTTAACATTAACACAAGATCAAGGTCCTGCTGAACCACGTGCTGAACGCTCTGAGCGTCCATCAGGTGACAAAAAACGCAGCTTTAACAAAGATGACAGTGCACGCGGTGATAAGCGTAGCGGTCCTCGTAAAGAACGTCGCCCAGTAAGCTTCACAGCTAAATAAGCAACGACTCTTTAATAAAAAAACCTTGCCACGAAAGTGACAAGGTTTTTTTGTGTTTGGAATAAAGTAAATCTTCATGAGGGGAAGATTTTGTGAAGTCATAAGAGTCGTTGATAGCAATTGCATTGAATGAATGAGTATTTGAATTCGCTAAAATAATCATGTTTTTAATAAAATTGGCATAAATAACGCTCTAACATCTATTTTTGCTTCTAAGCGAGCCGCAATCAAATATAAACCAGCAAGTTTACGGTGAATAAATAATGCATCCACTGGTGGTGTATGCCATTGCTGTGCTTGTGCACTAAGTTGCAACCCAGCATCTTTAATATTTGATGCCAGTTGGCTATTTTTAAAATCAAAATCACCATCGTGACGCAGTGGCTCACACGCCATTAAAAATAGCTCTATGACATTATCTTTATAACTGTCACGCAATGTATCTTTAAAATAACCAATCTGAGTGGCCGCATTTAATACCCCATCTCGATTATTCTCACTGCCTGCTTTAAATAAAGCTAGATAAGCTTGGCTCAACTGAGGCGAAATCTCGCGGGTTGCCCCAAAATCAAATAAAACGATTTTTTGTGTGGCTGGTTGATAATGAAAATTAGCAAAGTTTGGATCTGTTTGTATCAGTCTAAATTCAAACATTTCTTTAAAAAATAACGCAATAAGTTGCTGTGCCACAAAGCTTTGCTCTGCTTTGGGTAGATCGGTAATTCCCTCTATAGGCTGAGCCTCAATATACTGCATCGTTAATATTTGTTTAGTACTGTGCTCTTTATAGACGTTAGGAACAATAAAGTGTCGGTTATTTGCCAATGCATTTTTATAACGTAATAAATACTGCGCTTCACGATGATAATCAGCTTCCGCTAATAATTGTATTTTAGCCTCTGCGACGAGTGGCTTAATATCAAGATCTTTAGGTAATAAACGAGACAATGTAAGCAGCGATATAACATTATCAACATCACTGACCACACTTTTTGCGATCCCCGGGTATTGAATTTTTACAGCTAATTGCTCGCCGTTTTCATGGTAGGCCAAATGCACTTGACCAATAGAAGCGGCAGCAAATGGCCTAAGCTCAATATGTGAAAAGCGCGATAACCAGTCATCTCCCCACTGCTCTTTTAATACGGTAATGAGTTGTTTGTGTGGCATGGGGTTAGCGTCTGATCGAAGTAATGCAAGTAATTGAGCAAGCTCTGGACTGAGTAGATCCCCAGCATCCATTGACAGTAGCTGTCCTAATTTCATTGCCGCACCGCGTAAGTGTGATAGTTCTGTCGCTAGGTTTTTTATGTTTTTAGGCTGCAGTAATAAGCTTTTATTATCCCAACCCTTTCCTGAAAGAGTACTTTTGGCTCCCTCAAATAACATATTACTCGCGACACTGGTTGCTAATGAGCCTAACTTTGCAAAGCGTGAAAATCGAGATGTAGGAACAGCGCGTTCATTGGCCATACTAAAACCTAGTTAACGAATATATTTACCGGTTTATACGTACCAAGCTGGGTATACGATCGAATTGACAACTGGCTGGATAAAACTAACCACAAAAAAACCTCGCCATTATAATGACGAGGTTTTTACACATAAATATTTAGCCGTGTTTTATTAAGGCGCGACTGCTGGGTACACGTAACTTGCGTCTAATCCAAGCGGGATACCCAGTGCCCAGTAACCGAGTAAAAATAAGCTCCAGCCAATCATAAAAGCGATTGAATATGGCAGCATCATCGCAATAAGCGTGCCAATGCCCGTGCCTTTGACGTATTTTTGGCAGTACACCACAACTAATGGGAAATACGGCATTAAAGGAGTGATGATGTTTGAACTAGAATCGCCCACGCGATAAGCCGCTTGAGTTAAATCTGGCGAGATACCTAACTGCATTAACATAGGCACAAACACCGGGCCCAGTAGCGCCCACTTTGCTGAACTTGAGCCAACAAACAAGTTTACAAAACCAGTTAAAAAGATGATACCGACAACAGTCACCGCACTTGGTAACTCCATGGCTTTTAACAGCTGCGCGCCTTCAATTGCCAGCAGAGCTCCCAAGTTTGATTTACTAAATGCAGCAATAAACAAGGCACAAAAGAACGCCATTACAATATAATACGCCATGCCGCCCATTGCTTTACTCATGGCATCTATCATATCTTTAGAGCTTTTAAAGGTGCCAACGGTAAAACCATACACTGCACCAGGTATCCAAAACAGTAGGAAAATTAGCGGTACGATAGATTGCATTAAAGGCGAGCGAAAATTAGTTAAAGAGCCATCTTCGCTTCGCATTGCAGAGTCCGCAGGGGCTGACACATAGGCTAATAAAGCAAGACCTGCAATCATCACTGTACTTGCAATAAAAAACGCGCGTTTTTCGTCGCTACGGGCATCTTCAAATGCAGGTAAGTCTTCTTTATTACCATCTAATTCGGTATTTTTTAACCGTGGTTCAATAATTTTATCGGTGATGTACCAGCCTAATAAAATAATGAATAAACTTGAAGCCGAGGTAAACGCCCAGTTATTTAATGGGTTAATCGACATCGCGGGGTTAATAATTTGCGCCGCACTTTGGGTAAAGCTTTGCAGTAGTGGATCAATCCCCGACGGAATAAAGTTTGCACCAAAGCCACCACTGACTCCCGCAAATGCCGCCGCAATACCCGTCAATGGATGGCGCCCTGCTGCATAAAATATAACACCAGCTAACGGAATGACTAACACATAACCTGCATCGGTTGCTGTATGGCTGACGATGGCGACTAAAATAATTGACGGTGTTAAAAGTTTTTTAGGTGTCACCTTTAACATTAACTTAAGGCCAGTATTAATAAAGCCAGAATGTTCAGCAACCCCTACACCCAGCATGGCCACTAACACCACACCTAACGGTGCAAAGCCGGTAAAAGTTTTTACCATTGATGATAAAAAGGTCGCTAACGAATCACTCGCCAGCATATTATTAATAATAATAGCTTCACCGGTACGAGGGTCGATAGCGTCAAAAGTAACACCTGAGAACCACCACGACAGTAGCCAAATTAGTAACATGGCAAACAAAAAGATGATTGCCGGATCAGGTAGTTTATTTCCTACCCGCTCAACAAAATTTAAAAATCGCGCAACTATGCCCGAGGGCATTGCCGCATCATTATTATTATTCATTTCACTTGTTCCCTAGAATTTAGTCAGTGGTACTTTAGCGTATCTAGGGAATGAGGTAAATTTTAAGTGAACAGAAAATACATTTTTAGGAACTAAATAGTCTCAATGCACAAAAAAACGGCATTGTTGCCGTTTTTTTAAATAACTTTTTATTTAGTCTTTTAAGCGAGTGCTTTTACTTCTTCCCATAATCTTACTACCAGGGCTTTATCTTCTTCGTTAAGCTCACCATTGCGATACGCTTTCACTAAACTTTTTTCAACGGTTTCATTGAGCTCATCTATTTCAAGATTAAGCTCTTCAACTTGCGCATAGCCTACTGCTAAATCAAAATGGCCTCGTAAATAACCACCGGCAAATAACTCATCATCAGTGGCTTTGATCACTAAGTCATCAAAATACTGTTGGGCTGCGTCAATATAATTTACTAAACTCACTTCTACTTCTCCTGATTTTGCAGGGTCTTCTACCAATCAATCTTGATGGCCTACTGCATACATAATATGGTCGTTAAATCCGCAGGTTACACGAATATAACCGCTTAATTCATCATCCAGCTCACTATCGCCTGTATCGCAAATGAGCGGGCGGCCGTTTAAAGCCTGTAATTTAGTTTTGGTAGCCACCACAATAATATTATCCAGCCCTATCGCGCGAATAAGTGCTGGGCTTAACTGTTGATTGCCACGGCCAAAAATATGGCCTTGGCCACCAATTAGCGTGATCACTAATTTAGTGTCGCGCTGATGGGTCATCGCTAATAATTGTTCAGCTGTAAGATCTTGCGCAATTAAGCTTTGATCTGCAACTAAATCAACACCTAATAAGGTATTTTCAAGTCCCATTTCTTGCATAATAGCTGCAACTGTTGAGCCACTGCCCATTACATATAACGTATCTTCATCCATTTCACTGACGACATAGGCGGCGATATCAGCAAGTACCAGCTCGTCGGTTTCTTTACCGCCATTTTTTACGGCTTGTACATAACGTACTTCACTGGGTACTTGCATTTCACCATAACGTTTTGCTTTAACTGTGCCTTGACGAAACGCATCTTCGTCAATATCCATCACATCGGCATCGCCTAAGGTAACTAGTTCACCTTTGACCAGCATTTCGACTACCCGCCCTGCGGCCTTTGGCGTGATTGCATAAACCCCTGAATGAATTTTACAGCCGGCAGGAATGCCAAGTGCCGGTACGCTATCTTCAACCGCATGACAAATATTGCGCGCAGTGCCATCGCCACCAGCAAATAAAATTAAATCAACACCTAGCTGTTGCAATACCTTGGCTGCACGCTCAGTATCATCTGCACTACTGGGGTGCTCGCTTTGATACACAACTTCGGTATTAAAACCAAGATCTGTAGCGGTGCTTTCACCCATTGAGTGATTAACAGTATAAATTGTTATTTTATCTTGATAAGGCAATAACACCTCAAGCGCTGCTTTAGTGCGTAAATTAGCTTTTGGCTCAGCGCCAAGCGCCAGAGCTTTAGCCGCAACACCATCACTACCTTTGAGCGCCACACTGCCACCTAAACCAGCAACTGGGTTTACAATTAGTCCTAACTTAAACTGCATTACTTAACTCCTGAGGATGTTGCCATACAAACTGCCCGGCATTCAATGGCCATGGCGTATTGTAAAATTCGCTTAATGCTTTTAAAAGTGCAGTAGTCCGAGGATTAAAGCCTATTTTTAGTAACTGTAAAAGTTGCTTGTGTACTCGCGCCTGAAAATCAAAACGACAGGTTTGCTCACCATTTAAATTATCAACCGAAACATTAAACTCAAAACCTGTAGCAACACTCAACGCCCACTCGATTGCTTGCGGTTTTACTTCAACGGCTTCAAATTCTGCTTGCTGAGCTTTATCACGGCCATCTGGGCAATACCAATAACCGTAATCTTCGAGTAAACGACGTTTATCACCCGCCACCAGCCAATGAGCAATTTCGTGCAGTGCACTGGCATAAAAACCATGGGCAAACACAATTTGATGATACGGCGTTTTAACATCAGCGGGAATATAAATAGGCTCATGCTCACCTTTGACCAAGCGTGTATTATGGCTGTGGTAAAAAGTGCGTTCAAAAATAGATGTTAAATCGGCTATTTGATGCATAAAAGTCTGATTAATTCGCCTCGGTAAAATGCAACAAATGCACATTAAAATCGAGGCGAATTGTACGGGCTTTTAGCAAGAATGTAAAAGTTGATAAAGACTAAGCAGCCATGCGTTATTGTCTTGCCTTTACTTTGCAAATTTAGCTAAGCCAAAAATATGTATTCGCTGCAATCTAGCTCCTTTTATTTACTGTTCAAGTAATAACCCTTATCCTCTTTACATTTACTATCCGAATTTAATAATAAAATTATAAACCCATGTTCAAATTACTTTTTATAAAACGACCGAAGCTTTTAGTTGTTACTTTAATTACGCTGATAAGTATCCCCCTGCCCTCATTTGCAAAAAGTGTCAGCATCAATGTGTTTGCAATCCCTTCCAAGTCAATCATTAACTTAGTTGAGCAAACTAGTGATGCATTAAAAAAAGAAGGGATCATGAGTTTTTATGAAAAAGGTAAGCCAGTGCACGCTACTTTGTATTTAACTGACTTTGTTGAAGGCTCAGAAGAAGACATTAAACGTGCTGTAAAAAGTATCACCGAGCAACATCAAGAGTTTGCTATAACAGCGCAAGGTTTTAGTGTTACGCAAAGTAATTGGGCATTTATTAACTTACAGTATTCGCCTAAGCTACAAAGGCTAGCAGATGAAGTAACAATGGCGATTGAGCCATTACGCGACACAAATGCCACAATCCCTAGCTGGGTTAAAAACTACCCCAACAAATTAACGGCATTTGAGCGCTATGGTAGCCCCAATGTATTTCAGAACTTTCAGCCGCATTTAACATTATTAGCTAACGAGAAAAGCCCTAAGCTCGTTATTTTAAATAAACAAATGCAAGCCCACCCGCCTGAAGCGCAGGGTAAAATAATCGGCATTGGGATTGGCATTTCAGACCCGTTTGGCCAACAGAAACAAGTGATTGCAGAATACTTTTTTAATAACGATAAAAACTAACTTATTTTTATCGTTATTGTTTTACTAAGTAGCGTTTCAGTAGACGGGTATTGCGGGTATTTGCTTTAAAGTAAGCGTCAAAAATATCACCGACAAGCGGAATTAGGCCACCAAAAAAATCAATCAACATATTTATTACGATACGTAATTTTATACGCTTACTAACTCCTAGACGCTGGGCTTCAAATAGAATATAGCTAGATAAAATTAGCCCAGCTAGATCTCCAATACCAGGCAGAATACCGATCAGTGCCTCTACGCCAAACTTAAACCGAGTAAAAGGAATGCCAATACTGCTGTCGGTAAAGCGACTAAACCTTTCTAGCCGCTTTAATGTATCTTGGTGTGATAGCTTAATCTGTTCCATACATCCTCATAACCTTAGCGCTTGGCAAGTTACTTTAAGTAACATCAACCCCTGCTTCATCGCAAGCAACAATATCAGTTTCTTTTAGCGCTTCGGTGATCCACTGTTGTAATGTAGGGCAACTTAAAACATGCTGACAATAATGCTCCGCCAAAGCTGAAAGTGAAATTTGGTAGGTTTTTAACCTAAGTACTACAGGCGCATACATAGCATCTGCGATACTAAACTCACCAAACAACCACGCATTTGGGTAACTACGTTGTTGCTGGCTGAATATTTCATCAATGCGGCTAATGTCTTTTTTAGCCGCCGCAGATAACTCAATTAGGCGAGTTGCACGAATATTCATTGGCATTTCATTACGCAGCGCCATAAAGCCGGTATGCATTTCAGCGCTTAAACTGCGGGCTGTCGCTCGCTGCGCAGTATCAATAGGCCATGCCGCATTAGACAAATAAGCATCATTGATGTATTCACAAATTGCCAATGAATCCCATACCTGCAAGTCGCCATCGACTAAGGCGGGTACTTTCTGTACTGCAAAACTGTTTTTAAGCGTTTCATAAAACTCAGGGGTGTCTAATACGAGTTGTTTCTCAGTAAAAATAACATTGAATTTACTCATTAAATACCATGCTCTAAGCGACCATGTCGAATAGTTTTTATTACCGATAAATAATTGCATTTGCGTTCCTTAGTAGTGTTTAATATCCCTAATATAGAGCAGTAGTAAATTAATTACTTACCAATAGTTTTTATACAATACATAAATAAAATTGATAGATGAGTTAAATATGGATTTAGACGCCCTACGTACTTTTTGCGCTTTTGTTGAAACGGGCAGCTTTACTCGCGCTGCTCAACAAGTATGCCGCACCCAATCGGCAGTGAGCATGCAAATGAAAAAGCTCGAACAAGAGCTGGGTAATCCATTATTTATCAAACAAGGCAGGCAGCTTGTACTATCGTCAAGTGGCGTTCACTTAGCCAGCTACGCAAAACAATTATTAGCACTGCATGATGAAGCCTATAAACAACTTAAAACCGGTGGTGGGCAAACTCGCGTGCGCTTAGCATGTCCTGACGATTATGCAGGCACAGTATTACCTAAAGTTGTGGCTTTATTACATAAACATATACCGCAACTTGATTTACAAATCAGTTGCGCGCCGACCAACCAGCTCAAAACACTGCTAGATCAAGGCTTGCTAGACATGGTGATTGCGACGCGCTCGCCCAGCTCTGAAGAAGGTTATTTTTTAGAATCAAGCAAAGGTGTGTGGGTTAAAAGTGCCGAATTTAACTATCAATCCGCTATGACCCTGCCGGTTGCAATATTTCAACGAGATTGTAAATTTCATCAAGCGGCTATTGAAGGGTTACTAAAGGCTGAACGCCCATTTAACATTGTTGCTTGCTGCGGCTCGCTCAGTGCGCTCACAGCATTAGTAAAAGCCAATCTAGCCGTTGGTGTGATGGCTGAGGTAAGTAACACTCAGGAGCTGGTGACGGTTACTGACTCAACTCTGCCGCCCTTGCCCGTTATTGATATCGTACTATTACACGCAAACCACGCTCATAACCCGATAAAACGAGAGTTAGTAAAGCTAATAGCAGCAGATTATGCACTTACCTTGTGAATCTTGGGTTTTAAAGACTATCGCAGCCTTACTAAGGTGCGTTTTCGCTTTGGCTCAGTAAGAAATAAAAGTTGCGTATTATCGTGTGAAGCATTAATTAACATATTACCTTTCTCGTTCGCGATATGGCGTATTTCTGAGTGAGCGCTTTGTAAATCAAGCATATTAAGCTCATAACCATCTTCTTGCTCTAAGGTAATACTCAACGTTTGCTCATCGACCGCCAGACCAATAATATCACTATCATCTGCGTGCCATACTTGAGCAAAATTGCCATCTTGATCGAGTCGAAATACCTGTTTGTTATTTGAAAAATAAATCTGATCGTGTTTGTCTAAAGCCATTGCATAACAAGCCAGCCGCTCTCCTTGGCCAGTGAATGGCGATAAACTTAATGTTTGCATGTCTAATTTTGCTGGGTGAAATGTAACGCCATCGTCAGCGCGATATGAAACCAAGATCGCATCTTCATTATAAAACTTCTCTCTGAGATAAAACGAATGATGATGGTGGGCTATTTCTTGATAATCGCCACTTTTTAAATCAATTCGAAACAGTTTATCTTTGCTTGCGGTGATCACTTCTTCGCCATTTTTTGACCAAACAACCCCAAACAGTTCTTCATTATTAGGGTTTGCAAAAATCAGCGTTTGTTTACCTTGCTCATATAAAAATAGCTGTTTTAAACCAAAACGATGGGATTCAAAGACAAACTTAGTTGAATCAGGTGAGAACACCGGTAAAAAATCAACCGACGAGGTATCGACAAGCTTTTCATACTGCTGAGGAGCGGTATTTGTTGCCCGTAAAATATCAACATCAATATTTACAAGCTCCATCAATATCTCCTCACCAGATGGCGTGAATGCAGCATCTCGAATAACTTGATAATTATTAAAGGCGATATCAGTTGAGTTGCCCTGACGATCAATAAGTAATAGATTATTTGTGCTGCTTATCAGCAAGTATTCACCACTTGGGTGCCAACTAAGCCCCTGAATACCATCTTCAATAACGGCAATTGTTTTACTGCTATTATCCGTTAAATTCAGTATTTCAATACGGTAGTTATTTTGTCCTGCTTCATAACCAAGCGCTAGTTGCGTTTGATCTGGCGACAACGCATGTAACTTTAACCAGTCTTGACCCATTGAGGCTTTGATTACCTGTTTTTGTTTAGTTTCTATATTGACGGTCGAAAGCTGCGTATCATTTTTATGTTTTCGTCGCTCAATAAAATAAACCTGATTGTTATTAGTCCATTGTAATTGCTGGCTGGTAACTAAATATTCTTTAAATTCCAGTACGTTGGCGTAATTTAAACTCGTTAGAGTTACCATGTCTAAATTAAAATACGCTAATTGGCTAACATCATTTTGTTTTTCTATAAAAGCCAATGCGCGATTATCCGGACTCCAGCCTAGACTATAGTAGGTCGATGGGTGCTGGGATAATTGTACCTCTTTACCTGTCGTTAATTCTTTTAGCCAGATATGCTGATTATCATTGTCACCGCGAACAAATGCTAAATAATTGCCGTTATTAGATTGCGATTGAGAGGATTCATTGGCTTCATTTGATGTTACAGGCACCAACGCAGAGAAATCAGTTTTAACAACCTGCGTTGCAAATGCGAACCAACCACCGACCAAACATACAATTGTCACGGCGATAAAAGCCAACAACGGCCACTTTACACAGTGAGAACGTGTTTGTTCGTTAAGCTCAAGGCAATAACCCCGTTTCGGGTGGGTAATGATGAATTGTGGATTTTTAGAATCTTCATTAAATGCTTTCCTCAGCAGTGCAATATTGCGTTGCACATTACTTGGGCTAAACACTGAATTAGGCCACACAGCTGCAAAAATTTCTTCCTGACTAACCACATTGCCCCTATGAGAGTACAAAAATTGGAGCACATCCATAACCTTAGGTTCGACAATTTGTACGCCTTCAGCTGATGAAATTTTACCACGGCTAACATCGACGTCAAAATTCCCGATTCGAAACCTACCCACTTACAACTCCAATAAATTCATACAAATCATAGATTAAGATTTTCTTAAGATAAACTCAAGGGTTATTACATTGCCGCATTAATTAGTTCAGTTAATGGTTAGGCACCATTTACTAAGTAATAAAAAAGATGCAACGGATATTATCGACATTCATTATTTTTGTGAGCGCGTTTCTACTCTTTCAAATTCAACCTATCTTATCTAAAGAGCTACTACCCGAGTTTGGCGGTGGCGCTTCGGTTTGGTCAACCAGCCTATTTTTTTATCAAAGCATGCTGTTACTCGGCTATTTATATGCTCATTTGTTAAGCCGTTATCAGCTCAAACGACAATTATTTATACACACATTGTTAGTGGCTGTATCGAGCATCATTACTTTTAACACAATTGAAGTCAGTCTATTTTTATCACTAACACCAGCGTGGTCAGTGATTGCTAAATTGTTTTTACAGGTTGGCTTAGTCTTTATGTTACTAAGTGCCACCAGCGTACTATTGCAGCGCTGGTATATTGAATCGACCGCTATGACTGTACCTTATCAATGGTATTCGCTTTCGAATCTGGGTTCACTACTTGCTTTGCTGAGTTACCCATTTATTTTTGAAGTTTTATTTTCAATCGATGAGCAAAAGAGCTATTGGACAGTGGGGTTATTTGCATACTGCATACTGTTATTGTGCCTAATTTATGTATTATTTAGTAATGGCAGTATCGCTGATAAAGCTATTACTAAATCAAAAACGACTTTGCTCGTCAAACCTAATTGGCTGTGGATTGCGTTCTCAGCAACCAGTTCAATGATGTTGATCGCGACAACTCAGATGATCAGCATCAACATCCCGCCTATGCCTCTGATATGGGCTTTACCATTGGTAATATATTTGCTGACCTTCAGTTATGCGTTTGCATCCGCAAAAAGCTATAATCGCGCCCATTGGACGTACTTATTAATATTTAGCGCATTCGCAGGGCTGATGATGTTTTTCCTTGGCAGCCAATTTAATGCTTTAGCTCAACTGGTGATCTACAGCTTTATTTTATTCATTGTTTGTATGATCTGTCATGGTGAACTTCGAAAACTCGCGCCAGATGGCTCACTGCTTACTGTATTTTATTTATATATCGCTTTAGGAGGAGTGATCGGCAGTTTACTCAGTGCCTTAGTCGCACCGCTACTGTTTGAACAAATAACAGAATTCATTGTGGCGTTAGCTGTAGCGCTTTCATTATTTATATACACGCTACTCACCCAGACGACGAAAACGTCCTCTTGCTATAAAATAGCTTTACTGGCTACGCTGGTTATTTGGGGCACAGGATATAGCTATCTTTTTGTTAATTTTAATCAATACAACTTAGCGTCTGAGAGAAATTTTTACGGTTATGTCACTGTCAAAGACATTACAACGTCTGATCTTGCTGAACGACGCCTAATCGATGGCACAACGATTCATGGCTCACAGCCACTTAATAAACAAACTGAACTCACAAACAGCTATTACCATCACCATACTGGTATCGCTAAATCATTGTCAGCATTAAAAAAGCAACAAGATTTAAATATAGGTATTATTGGTTTAGGTGCTGGAGTTTTAGCAAAGTTTGGCGATAAGTTCGATAAAATCCGCTTTTATGAACTTAATCCTGCGGTTTACAACATGGCCATGAATTATTTTTCATATTTAACAGATAGCCCTGCACGTATTGATGTGGCTATTGGCGATGGCAGAATCACCTTAACTAAAGAGCAAAAAAATAATGCACCGTTAATGAATGCGTTAATTATTGATGCTTTTTCAAGTGATGTTATTCCTACCCATTTACTAACTGAAGAAGCTTTTCAGTTATATTGGCAGCGACTAACAAAAGGTGGCTTATTAATTATCCATATATCCAATAATCATATTGATTTGATGCCAGTGCTCCAAGCTCACAGTAAGCGCTTCGATAAATCTCTGATCAAATTTAACTATAGCGGTACGCAGTTAGGCTCACAATGGGTCGTAATGACGAATAACCAAGCATTTTTAAATTCGATAGCCATTACAGACTTATCACCGATAACACCTTATTCAACAGTACATTTGGCGCAATGGACAGATCAAAAGCACAGCCTGATCCCGCTCCTGAAACTTTGATGTCTATCTTAAAATAACCACAACAAAAAAGCGCGATTAACATCGCGCTTTTAAATAATTCTAAATGCTTTTAACTAAACTCTAAACAGAGCCATTAATTGGCCCATGCTCATGATGAACATGCGGGTTTTGACCGCGTTGACGTAGTAAATGATCCATTAAAGTAATGGCCATCATCGCCTCGGCAATCGGGATTGCACGAATGCCAACACATGGGTCGTGACGGCCTTTAGTGATCATTTCCACCGCTTCGTTTTCAGTGTTAATACTGTTGCCAGGGATGGTAATACTTGATGTCGGTTTGAGTGCAATTGACGCGATAATATCTTGCCCTGTAGAGATACCTGCAAGCACCCCACCGGCATGATTTGAGGTAAAGCCATCAGGGGTTAACTCATCACGATGCTCAGAGCCTTTTTGCTCAACCACATCAAAGCCGTCGCCAATTTCAACGCCTTTTACTGCGTTAATACTCATTAATGAATGTGCAAGTTCAGCGTCAAGGCGGTCAAATACCGGCTCACCTAAACCAATAGGTACATTCTTAGCCACTACTTTTACTTTCGCGCCGACTGAGTCACCTTGTTTTTTAAGGTCGCGCATATAGTCGTCAAGCGCGTCTAACTTGCTTGCATCTGGGAAAAAGAAAAGATTATTTTCAACTTCATCCCAATCGTAATTTTCAGCTTTAATTGGCCCTAATTGACTCAAACACGCACGTACTTCAATACCATGAAATTGCTTTAAATACTTTTTAGCAATAGCGCCTGCGGCAACACGAATAGCGGTTTCGCGAGCAGATGAACGGCCACCACCGCGATAATCGCGTAGGCCGTATTTATGCCAGTACGTGTAGTCACCATGACCTGGGCGAAATACGTCTTTAATTTTGCCATAATCTTGTGAACGTTGGTCGGTATTTTCAATTAATAAACCAATACTGGTGCCGGTGGTTTTACCTTCAAAAACACCCGCTAAAATTTTAATTTGATCGCTCTCACGGCGCTGCGTAGTGTAACGGCTTTGCCCTGGCTTACGACGATCTAAATCGATTTGTAAATCTGCCTCAGTGATTTCAAGACCTGCGGGCGTGCCATCCACAACACCGCCTAAGGCGACGCCGTGGCTTTCGCCAAAGGTGGACACTTTAAATAACTGCCCTATGCTATTACCTGCCATTAACTTTCCTCATTCCTAATGACTACTAAGTACCGAGCCTGAGGCTCGGCTTTGATTTTTGTGGTGATCAGTCTGCGAAATATGCAACGAGTTGTTTTTTGCTGATCACAAATACGCCAAATCCACCTTGCTCAAACTCAACCCATTCAAAAGGCGCATTTGGATAAAGGGCATCCATGTGTACCATAGAATTACCAACTTCGACAAATAACAAACCGTTATCAGTTAGATGATCGGCCGCTTCACTCAAAATAGTACGGGTTACATCAAGACCATCATGGCCTGATGCCAAGCCAAGCTCTGGCTCATGGTGGAACTCACGCGGTAAATCAGCCATATCTTCGGCGTCTACATACGGAGGGTTTGCCACGATCAGGTCATATTTCTGCCCTGGTACACCGCTGAATACGTCGGATTGAATAGGTAATACACGGTCACTTAACTGATAATCAGTGATATTGATATCAGCAACTTCGAGTGCTTCATAAGAAATATCAACGGCATCAACCTGCGCTTCTGCAAAAGTTTGTGCTAATGCAATCGCGATACAACCGGAACCGGTACATAAATCTAAAATACGATTTACCGATTCAGGCTCAGCTAGCCAAGGTGAAAAGCGATTATGTATTAACTCTGCAAAAGGTGAACGTGGGATCAATACGCGCTCATCGACATAAAATGGCATATTAGCAAACCATGCAATATTAGTCAGATAAGGTACTGGCGTGAAATCATTTATACGTTCTGCAATTAATCCCGCAAGGCGGTTTTTTTCGGTGCTAGTTAACCGTGCATGCATTAATTCTTTTGGTGCATCAATGGGTAAGCTTAACGCGGGCAGTAACAAGTTGACTGCTTCATCCCATGCGTTATCAGTTCCATGACCAAAGAAAATACCACTGCTGGCAAATTGACTCGTGGTCCACCGTAGCCAATCGTGTAACGTTGACAGTTCTGCTACAGCTTCATCTAAGGTTGCTTCTTCTATTAATAATTCGCTCATATTCGTTATCTACCTGCTGCTTTAGAAAATATCAATTCAATCGAGGCGCAATTAAGGCCCCATGATTGCCCTATTGTAACGCTTTTTTACACAGTTTTTACTCTGTTTTCACTCGATTTCTAGCGTTTTTTTGTTTAGACTGCCGCTATGAAAAAAGATCCTCTCTCAAACGCAGATATTAGCCCTGACGACATCGATATGTTTCGTCAAAGTATTAATGGTGCCCGTGTATTTAAACAAGACACGCATCGCTTTGCTAACAAACCTAAAATCTCACAAGCTAAGCTGTTTGCCCAGCAAAAAAAGCAACATCAGGCAGAATTTTTCTTTTCTGATGAATATGTGCCAGATATTGATACCAACGGAACGGTTAATTATGTGCAAGACGGTCAAGATCGTTTTTTAGCAAAGCAGTTACGCCGAGGTGACTTTGTACCTGATTTAACCCTTGATTTACATGGTTTAAATAAGGAGTTGGCAAAAGATGAACTCGCAGGACTGATCCATGAGTGCAAAAAGAAGCATTACTACTGTGCGTGTGTAGTACATGGTATTGGTGGACATATACTCAGACACAAAGTGCCGCAATATTTAGTACAGCATCCAGATGTCATAGCAATACACCAAGCGCCACTTGAATACGGTGGTAAAGGTGCGGTACTTATTTTAATAAACTTACCACAAAGTGATGAATTTAGACGCTAAGCGTTAACGTTATCCCTATTTCAAGGCAACAGTGCAGTGCATATTTTCTCTATCATCTTTCCGCTGATTTTCATTGTTGCGCTTGGTTTTAGTTGTTGTAAATTAAAGTTTTTTGAACAGCAACACATTGCAGGGCTAAGTAAGTTTACTTTTTACATTAGCCTGCCGGCATTTTTATTTTTAAATATGTCGCAAATCGATTTACAGCAAAGTATTAGTTTATCGGCCTTTCTGAGTTTTTATATTCCTGTACTGAGCGTATTTGCCTTAGGTATTTTGGTTGACCGCTTTTATTTAGCTAAGCAAAAAAATTATCAACAACACAGTGTATTTGGCTTAGCGTCGAGTTACTCAAACATGGTGTTGGTGGGCATTCCTATCATCATCGCATCCCTTGGCAAAGAAATGATCGCCATCGCTTTTATGATCATTACCTTTCATAGCACATTGCTGTTTGCACTTACCTATTTAATCGGCGCAAAGGGCAGCGAACACGCATTTTCATGGTCAAGTTTTGCTAAGAGCATGGTACTGAATCCGATTGTATTGAGCATTGGCTGCGGGCTAATATTAAATGTCAGCGGCATTGTTTTGTTTGATAATCTAGCAAAGAGTTTAGAGCTTTTAGCGACCCCCGCCATTGCCTGCGCGTTATTTGTATTAGGCGCCAACTTAGCGTTTTACAAAATTGCAGCTAACTGGCAACCCGCATTAATCGCCTCGTTAATGAAGATTTTTTTACTTCCTGCTGGGGTATTTTTAATCGGTGCATACGCATTTGCATTAGATAGAGAGATTTTGAACGTGTTAGTGCTATTAAGCGCTTCTCCTGTTGGTGTAAATGCTTACCTTATTGCCAGTCAAATAGGTCAACATCAGGTGACATTAGCCGGTGCAGTTGTACTGTCAACGGTTTTAAGTGTGATTAGCTTTAGTTTTTGGTTATCGGTATTGCTTTAACCTTTACAAACCGCCAGCTACATCAACAAAGCTACCTGTGGTAAACGATGCCTGCTCAGAGGCTAAAAAGTAAATTGCAGCGGCAACTTCCTCAGGTTGTCCACCTCGGCCCAATGGCAGCTTGTCTTTAAGACGCTCCACCCGATTTACTTCACCACCATCGCGGTGCATATCGGTGTAGATTAACCCTGGGCGCACTGAGTTAACACGAATACCTAACTTGGCTACTTCTTTGGCTAAACCAATGGTTAACGTGTCCATTGCTCCTTTAGATGCGGCATAATCAATATATTCATTTGGTGAACCGGTTTTAGCCGCTGCCGATGATACATTAACGATACTGCCGCCACTGGGCATTCGCTTAATCGCTTCTCGGGCACATAAAAAAGCGCTTGTTACATTGGTGGTTAGCACTTCATTTATACGCGAGGCTCCCATCTCAAGTAATGGCATTTGCGGTTTCAAAATACCCGCATTATTTATAAGCACATCTAATTTGCCAAATAACTCATCTACTTTTGTAAACAGGGTCAGCACTTGCGTTTCATCAGACACATCGGCTTGCACTATTTCGGCTTTTACACCAAAGCCGCGTGCTTGCTCTGCTATTTTTTCTGCGCTGTGTTGATTCCTTTTATAATTAATACAAACATCATAACCGTGACGAGCAAAATAAATTGCGGTTGCAGCACCAATTCCTCGGCTTGCTCCGGTTATAAGTACTACTGGGTTAGATTTCATTGTCTGTCCTTATCTATACAAAATAATATTACGCCACATAAACCAATTTAAATTGTTCACAAACTAAGGGCATCATATTACTACGTTCAAATTTAGTTTCGGCAAGTTCCCGCTGATAATACGTCCAGTGCACTTTTCGCCAATAGTGAAGACTTTTATCTCCTTCACCTTCTAACGCCGCATATTCAGCGGTTATTTCGTTGTAAGGCACGATTGCGACATTCGTTGTTTTAATAATCCCTAAAGGCTCACCATGCCAGTTAGTGAAAATGGCTAAATCACCTACTTTGGGAAGCGCTTCTTTACTATGCTCAAACCAATAAAGTGATGTTGTGGTTGCTTGCTTTATGCCCTTTAAAACCAGTGCTGCACACTCATCGGCATCAATTTGATTATCACAAAAGTGCCAAACCGGGAGCTTTGTGATTGAACGACTGTAGGCGTGATTAAATTCATTTATAAGTCGTTCAATTGCTTGGGGGTTACTTAATTGCAGCAACAACTGAAATCTCAACTAGCAAAGCATCGCGGGCCATTTTAGCTTCTACGCAGGCACGTGCGGGCGCATGACCTGCTGGTACCCACGCATCCCAAACCGCATTCATATCGGCAAAGTAATCCATGCTTTTTACATAAATAGTGGCGCTGAGCATATGCTCTTTTGAACTTCCCGCCTCATTTAAAAGTAACTCAACTTTATCAAGCATGGTTTGCGTTTGTTCGGTGATGCCCTGCTCTGCGTCAGCACATACTTGGCCACATAAGTACACCGTACCATTGTGCTTAACGATACGACTCATGCGAGTTGCGGTTTGAATACGTTCAATTGTCATAAAATTGTCTTTGCTAAATTAGTGTGTCGCTAATTTAGCAAATTTGGTTCTGAACACAAGGTTACATACCCAAGTCACCTCAAGATGCGAGTTTCAGTTGGGCATTTCACTGGCACTTACTCTCATCGTTGTTACTTCTTGAAAGGGACTGCCATTGTTGCAAAGTAACGCCTTTATATTAAGCCCCTGTGAAACGCTGAATTCTGTATCTTGAGGTGGTTTGGGTATGAGGTTAAATTTCGACATTGCTGGGAGCGTGAATACTTAAATATTGGCTTTTATGGCGACTTTCATCGTAACTCAATACGGCAACCGCTCCAGTGTTAAATATCGGCATATTCCCAGCACTCAATTGGTCAACTAAATAACTAACTATTGGCATGTGAGCTACGACCAACCAGGTATCGCATTGTGGATGCATCGCGATGAGAGTTTCTAGATAATCGGCGGCAATTTGTGGATTGCCTTCAGGGATTATATCGCTGCAAGTTTCTTCGAATAAAAAAGCATTATGCTTTTTTACTCCTTCAGCTGTTTGCTGAGCACGAATGTAAGGACTTACTAACAATGCCGTTGGGGTATGCGTTGCTTGCAACCATAAACCCATTTTTTCGGCCTGTTGTTGGCCAACCGAGGTCAAATTTCTACTTGCATCGTCAGCTTGCATCGGTGTTGCTTCGCCGTGGCGCATTATTAAGATTGTTTTCATAAAAAATCAACCGATTAAAGAATATAAAACAGTAGCCAGTTTGCCTGTTTGTCCGCTATATTAAAACAACGTCACACATTTCGCTTATGATATTCAGGTAAAAATCGCCAAGCAATTTAATCGCAGCCCTGAAGTTATCATTGTTGTTAACGAGTAAACTTAACGTTTCAGGAGCATCATTTGAATATCAGCCGCAATGATAACAGAACATACCGTGCCCTCACACTGGACAATGGTCTAAAAGTCCTGTTAGTGCAAGATAAAGATTCAACTAAAGCCGCTGCATCGATGGCCGTGAATGCTGGTCACTTTGACGATCCTGTTGATAGACAAGGGCTCGCGCACTTTTTAGAGCATATGCTTTTTTTAGGCACAGACCAATTTCCGGAATCCGGCGGGTTTGGTAATTTTGTTTCCCAATCCGGTGGCAACACCAACGCATGGACCGGCACCGAGCACACTTGTTATTTCTTCGATATTAACAATCAAGAGTTTGCACAAGCACTGAGCCAATTTAGCCGGTTTTTTATTGCACCTTCTCTCAACCCTGGCGAAACTGAAAAAGAACGTAATGCCATTGATGCTGAATTTAAATTAAAAATAAAAGACGATGGCCGACGCATCTATCAAGCACACAAAGAAACCGTTAATCCTGCTCATCCATTTGCTAAATTTTCAGTGGGTAATCAGCAAACCTTAGCGGATCGTAATGGCTGTGTAAGCAAAGAATTGCGAGATTTTTTTAACACCCATTATCAAGCCCAGTGGATGAGCCTAGTGATCTGCGCTGATGCAGAAATTGACACTATGGTGCAATGGGTAACTACATTATTTAATGATATTAAAGGTCAGCAGCAACCAAAACCCGTCATTGAGGCATCACTTTATCGCGCGCAAGATCTTTGCAAAGTACTGCATATAGAACCGCATAAGCATATGCAAAAACTCATAGTAAGTTTTGCGATGCCTAATATTGATGATTTTTATCGCCATAAAACCGTTAGTTTTATTGCGCATTTATTAGGGTATGAAGGGCAAGGGTCGCTTTACTCTATTTTAAAAGCGCAAGGTTGGATCAATGCCCTCTCTGCTGGAGGTGGCATTAACGGTAGCAACTTTAAAGATTTTAATATCAGCATGGCACTGACCGATGAAGGAATTGAATACTATGAAGACATCGTTGAAATGGTGTTTGAATATATTTGTTTAATTAATCAAAACATCGATAAATTACCGCGCTTATATCAAGATAAAAAAAATCTATTACAAATCGCCTTTGATAACCAAGAAAAAGCCCGCTTAATCGATTGGGTCAGTAATTTAAGCATCAACATGCAACACTACGATGAAGCCAATTATGTGCAAGGTGACTATCTCATGGATGGTTTTAATCAAACGGCTCATGAAACTGCAATGCAATGGTTAACGCCGCATAATATGCGCTTGGTGTTGATCCATCCTGATGTTGAACCTGAGCATACCACTCAGTGGTATCACACGCCCTATCGGATCGAAAGTATTTCTAGCTGTTGGCTGGAAGCGCTGTGCGAAATTAATACTCCACTACCAGAAATGCTATTACCTACAGCAAACCCTTATTTAACCAAAGAAGTGTCATTGTATGACGTTGAGCAGCCACAAAATCACCCACAACTATTAGTAAAAGAACCTGGCTTTGATTTTTGGTTTAAACAAGACAACACTTTTCGAGTTGCCAAGGGGCACTTTTATTTGGCGATGGATTCTGACTTTGCTGTTAAAGATATCAAACACATGGCACTTACTCGTCTATTTGCAGACTTATTTATGGATAGTGTTGCAGAACAATTTTACCCGGCAGAGTTAGCTGGTTTAAGTTATCACTTAACCTCACATCAAGGTGGTTTAACCCTGCACACTGCGGGACTCTCATCGAGCCAATTAGAATTAGTTGATGAATTACTCCAAGCGTTATTTAACGTCGATATTTGCGCTAAACGTTTTGCCGAGTATAAAAAACAGTTAGTCCGTCATTGGCGTAACAGCAATCAAAATAAACCCGTTGGTGAATTATTTAGCGTGCTGGGTGCAAAAATAATGCCGTGGAATCCAGAACCAGAGCAGCTTGCTGTGGCACTTAAAGATACCAGCTTTCATCAGTTTAATTGTTTTCGCCGCGAGTTTTTTAATGCCTTGCATGTAGAGTCATTTTTGCACGGTAATTGGCGAGAAAGTGATGCAATTGAGTTTCAAAAAAAGATTGCTCACCACTTAGCTAAATCAGCAACGATTGAAGATCTAACCCGTCCGTTATTTGAAATAGACAAAATAACCCGCTCGCAACTGACCCTAAATTGTAGCGATCATGCGATGGTTATTTATTACCAAGCACAAACCGATGACGTTGTTGAAAAAGTAAAAATGATGGCGCTAAACCATCTTATTAATCAAGATTACTTTAATGAACTTCGTACCAAACAACAGTTAGGCTACCTAGTGGGCGCAGGTTATGCGCCCTTTAATACTCGTGCGGGCATCGCCTTCTACGTGCAGTCACCTAACTACAGTGCAACCGCGATTTTTGAGCGTCATAATGCGTTTCTTGAGCAATTCCTTGCTTCATTAGAGCAATTAAATGAAGAGCAATGGCAGCAACAAAAACATGGCTTAACCACCCACATCGCCGAAAAAGATAAAAACCTCCGGCTGCGTTCACAACGCTTGTGGCTTGCCATTGGTAATCAAGATCATCACTTTCATATGCAACAAAAATTGTTAGAAGCATTGGAAAACCTTAGTCTTGCGCAGATAGTTACTTATATTCGCGAGACATTTGCAGAACATAGACCAAGATATGAGCTACTAAGCGTACCTAAAACAAACAAAACGACAAAAAAGCTGATTTCTTCTCATTCTCTTTGACACAACACCGTGCTTCAATTAGATTATCAAGTGCAAAATACAGAAGTGCCCTATGATAATAATAAAAATAATATTCAACACATTCATATTCGCCTCATTATTACTCTGCTTTAGCCCATTGGGCTATAGCGAGCAATTAGTCGATCAGCAAACTTTAATGCTTTATTTACCGAGTGCATTTGTTACGTTAGTGCTGCCTTACTTATTATTCACAATCTACAAATTACGCCGCTCACGACGCCAATTATGTATTTCTGAACGGCGTTTAAAAAGCACGGTTGAAGGCAGTGGTGACACACTTTGGGATTGGAATATCAAAACTGGTGAAGTACTGCGCATTAACGATAAATACATGATGGATAGAAATACCATCATTGATGTTCCACCTAATAAAGCCCTTATTCACCCTAATGATATAGCGCAAGTTGAATTACTGTTAAAGCAACACTTTGCGGAGCAAACCGCTTTCTTTGAAGCCAGCTATCGCATTAAAGATAGCTTTGATCGCTGGCATTGGGTACTCGACAGAGGCAAGATCATTGAAAAAGATACCAATTTAAACCCGCTAAGAATGACTGGCACGGTACGCGATATCACGCAATTAAAATCAACCGAGGCACGCCTTAACTTATTCGCTAAATGTGTTGAATCACTCACTGATGCATTAGCCATTTACGATAAAAACTTTAACCTGGTTGATCTTAATCCCAGCTTTTTATCGCAGTTTGGTGGGAACCGAGATAACTATTTAAACAAGCCATTTACCTTACCAGGTTACGAGCAAAGTTATATTGATGATATTAAAAATACTGTTCGTCTTACCGACCATTGGCAACAAGAAGTTAAACTGCGCAACAGTGAGCGAAAACTACTACCGATTGAAATCTCAATCGATGAAATTAAGAATGAACATAATCAAATTTGTAACTATGTCATTGTATATTCAGATTTAACCGAGCGTAAAAAAGCCGAATCACAACTACATAACTTATCAAATCGCGATCGTACAACTGGCTTACCTAACCGAAATCTATTTTTTACCGATCTTAAAAAGCTGGCAAAACAAGACAGCCACCATGCATTACTAGTATTTGATTTAGATAACTTTAAAAAAATTAATGACTCATTAGGGCATCAACTAGGCGACAGTTTACTGGCAAAACTAGCAATGCGGTTGAGTAAACTCACCCGTGAAAAAGATGTGTTTTACCGCTTAGGTGGCGATGAATTTGCCTTAGTTATGTCTGGCACTAACGATATTCATACCATTACCAGAATGGCAAAACAGTTTTTAGCCGCCATTGCCACGCCATTTAAAATGGCAGGTCACGAATTAGTGATCACTTCAAGTGTCGGCATTGTGTTATTCCCAGAAGATGGCAATACCCCAGAACTACTGCTTAAAAATGCCGATACTGCGATGTACCATGCGAAAAAGAAAGGTAATAGCTACTTATTCTTTAACGACACCATGAACCGCCAAGCAGTAAAACGCCTGCAAATTGAAAACTTAATGCGATTTGGTTTAAAAGAAGATCATTTTGAAGTTTACTACCAACCAAAAATGAATATCCGCACCGGTAAATTCACTGGAATGGAAGCCTTAGTGCGTTTTATTACTCCGAAAAAAGGCATTATTAGTCCTGGCGTGTTCATTCCCATCGCAGAAGAAACCGGGCAAATCATCGAAATTGGTGAAGTGGTACTTCATAAAGCATGCCGTGATGTTAAAGCCTGGCTGGATGCTGGCTTATTTAATGGCCGAGTTGCGGTAAACTTGTCTGCTAAACAATTTAGCTTACCGGATCTAACTACTCGTATTGATGTGATTTTACAAAATCACGCCTTGCCATCGTACTTTTTAGAACTTGAAATTACGGAAGGTACGGTAATGGACGACCCACAAGATGCTATTTCGATCATGCGCTCTCTCAGTGCCCGTGGTATTCATTTAGCCATGGATGACTTTGGCACTGGCTACTCATCACTTGCATATTTAAAGCAGTTTCCACTTAATACCCTAAAAGTTGATAAAGCGTTTATTGATGATATGCAAACAGAGCGAGGCCGTAATATGGTTGACTCAATAGTTACCATTGCACATAACTTAGACTTACATGTGGTGGCTGAAGGGGTTGAGCAAGCAGAGCAAATTGCAATCTTAAAAGAGCTTAATTGCGAAACGATGCAAGGCTACTATTATTCAAAACCTTTATCGCGAGCTGAATTTACAGAATTTTTGAAGAAACAACAAAACCAAGCGGCACTTAGTTTAGTACAACAGGCATAGATGACAGCCTATGGTCGCCATGTGCACGCTTGTATACCAACACAGCGCACTAGTGCACGACGATAATGTAAGTTAAACAAGCACCATGCAACGGGGCCTAACAACCCTGCTAGCACCAACCAGCGTTTAACTGGCATACCTTTTTTAATTGCCTGTGAATACATAACGACAATAGATACTACGCTGAGCAGAAAATACAAAAGCAGCCTCGTTCTTTCAGTTTAAAAAATGAGCGCGCAGTGTAACCAAAGCATGCACTGATTTAAAGTACTGCGGGCAAATAATGAGCATAAATTATAATGATATAAAAAAACCGACAAAGATGTCGGTTTTTATCAATACAGGCAGCGTACTTATTTTTCAGCACGGCCCATAAATTTATGCTCTGCGGTATTAATACGGATGCGGTCACCTGTAGAAATATGCTCCGGCACTTGAATGATCAAACCAGTTGATAATCGTGCAGGTTTAGAGCGAGCGCTCGCTGAAGCACCTTTAATTGAAGGGTCTGTTTCTTCAACCACAAGTTCAACACTTGATGGTAAATCTAATCCCACTGGTGCGCCATCAATTACAATGACATGCACGCCTTGGGTTTCTTCGTTGACGAATAAAATTTCTTCGCTGATCGCTTCTTTATTAAGATTATATGGCGTGTAATCTTCGTTATCCATAAATACGTATTCTTCGCCATCTAAATACGAGAACATTGCTTCACGACGAGTTAAATCAGCTAGTTTTAACATGTCGCTATCTTTGAATGTTTCATCTACTTTGCTACCAGTTACTACATCGTATAAGCGCATACGGTACAAACTTCCACCAGCACGGCCTTGTGGTACAGAACGAACAATATCTTTAACCACTAAAACGCGGCCATTAAACTCAATCGCAGTACCTTTTTTAACTTCACTTGCCTTTGGCATCAGTGTATTTCCTATAATTTATAAATCCCCAGAAACATACCACGAACTGGATTTTCTTCAATAAGAAAATATCACATACCGCTATTTTTCTCGTAGGGCCTGTATTTACTCATAAATTTTACCTATTAATCGATTTTTCATGACTAAACTACGAAAAAGCTGCTATGGTTAAACTACCAAAAATGACTTCAAGGACTGGATCATGGATCAGCACACTGCACATGAGTATTTAGCAAAAAAACCTCTGGTTATGGTTACCCAACCTTTCGGCCAAGAAGTTGATGTATATAAAGTAAACCATAAAATGTTTGCCACTTTATCGGTTGGCAACGAAGGGGAAACTGACGAAGACGGCAACCCTATTTGGTGGATGAATTTAAAATGCGACCCGGATGAAGCGCAATCACTTCGTGATATTTTTCCTTCAGTGATCCCGGGCTATCATATGAATAAACGGTTATGGAATACTGTTATTTTAGATGGCTCAATCCCGCAAGGTGAAATTGAACGTATGATTGATAATTCATTTAACTTAGTGGTTGCCAATATGCCGGAAAAAGATCGCAAAGCGATTGAAATTCATATGTAAGTCACAATTTTAATGTTGTACTGCGCAAGCTACTTGTTCAGTACAACTTAGCCTTACTCCGTACACGTTAGTAAAAAATGATGATCATCAAATAATACCCCACCAATTTCGTAAGCTGAAGGTTCAACGCTAACTAACTTAAAGCCACATTTAGCCAACACTTTTTCTGAGCCTACATTCCCTTTCGTAACCACAGCAGTAAATTGTTGAATGTTAAACGCTGTCGTCGCCCATGTTAAAAATGCTTGTAGTGCTTCAGTTGCATAACCTTGACCATAAAACTCAGGCATTAACAGATAACCAACTTCGGGAGTGTTTGATGAGGATGTTGTAAGCCCTGTAACGCCCACTTTTTTGCCTGTTTTTATTTCAATGATCATCAAACACAAAGACTTATTGGCTGTAGGGTGCCACGGCGCCAACCGCTGCATAAACATACTACGTATTTGCGTATCAGAAGGCCTGTCAAAACATTTTTCAATAACGCATGGCTCATCATGCAAAGCTAAAAAAAACGCCCAATCGTCTTGTTCAAGGAGTCTCAATTGTAATCTTGCAGTACTGATGTTCATTATTCGTCTTTACGCGGTATCAGTTAGGATGCCCCTGTTATAACAACAAAGCAAAATGATTTCAGCAACTAAATTTTTTAAATTCTAGGCATAAAAAAACGCACTTCAAACTATCCGTGCGTTTTTATAACTAGCAATTAAATACTATTTCACTTTATCATCGCTTGCATCGGCTGGGTGCGTGTCGGTTACCGATTCAGCTTCAGTAGCTGGCGCTGGCGGAACAATAACTTCTTGAGCCTCAACCGCTTCGACAGGTTCTACATCGGTAACGTCTTGCGTAGCCGCCACGGTTTGTTCTACCACAACTGCTTTACTTGGCTGTGCAGGCTCAGGCTGATAAAAGCTTGCACCAGCATCAGCCATCGCAACTAAAGCTGCACACGGCGCAAATACCGGATTAAAATTAGCAAAAGTAGCCATTTCTGAGCTTACTTTGTTTGCGCCAAGTTTATCCATATAGCTGAATGGACCACCTAAAAATGGCGGGAAGCCAATACCAAAGATTGCGCCAATATCACCATCACGAGGACTGGCAATAATGCCTTCGTCTAAACAGCGGGCAGCTTCGTTAAGCATTTGTGCCACACAACGTTTAGCAATTTCGCTTTTATTTAAACGTGGTGATGGGCTCACGCCGAGTAATTCGTAAACTGATTCGTCTACTTTTTTAGCTTTCTTATCGTAAAGATAAAAACCACGGCCAGTCTTCCGGCCTAAGCGTTTGGCATCAATTAAACGTGAAAACGCATCGGGTGCTTTAAAACGATCACCGAGTTCTTTTTCAAGAATTGGCGCAATCTTAGAGCCGATATCAATGCCGACTTCGTCTAATAGTGCTAATGGTCCAACAGGGAAACCAAACTCAACGAGTGCCGCATCAATCTTTTCAATTGGCTCACCTGCCAGTAATAAGTTAGCCGCTTCATTCACATAAGGCGCTAAAATACGGTTAACGTAAAAGCCTGCGCTATCTTTAACAACGATTGGTGTTTTACCTTGCTTACGGGCAAAATTTACAATCCGGGCGATAGTCTCTTCTGAGGTGCCTTCGTGTGGAATGATTTCAACCAATGGCATTTTCTCAACTGGTGAGAAATAATGTAAGCCAATTACATTCTCTGGACGGGCAGCTTCTGCCGCAATTTGTGAGATAGGCAATGATGACGTGTTACTAGCAAAAATTGTGTTTGCTTGGCATTCACGTTCTACATCTGCCACCATACCTTGCTTAAGGCTTAGGTCTTCAAATACCGCTTCAATCACTAAATCAATGTGTTTAAAACCACTGTAGTTAGTTGTACCAGTAATTCGGTTCATAGTTTGTTGCAGTTCAGCCTTAGATAAAATACGGCGCTTTTGCTTTTTATCTAAAATTTTATAGCTGTAATTCATGGCATTACTTATGCCCTGCTCTGCAACATCTTTGATACGAACTGGTACACCGGCTTTTACAGCACTAACATGGGCAATACCTGCGCCCATTAAACCACCGCCTAGTACGGCTGTTTTAGTGATTGCTGGAGCGTCGTCGTTGCGCCACTCTTTTTTCATTTCAGTGGTGGCAAAAAATATCCCACGTAATGACTTTGATTCGCTACTCATTACTAAAGTAGCAAAACCTTCCGCTTCTGTTTTATAAGCTTTTAGTTCATCCAGCTCAACACTTGCGCGTATTGCTTTGATAATAGCCAACGGCGCAGGATAATGACCACCGGTTTTTTTCAGTACATTTTCTTGTGCTTTTTTAAAGATGAAGTTTCGGCCAAACGGATTCGATTCTAATAATTGGCTAATACGATCAAGCTTAGGCTTGGCCGCTTTCGCTTTACCTTTTGAAGCAAATTCTTTTGCTACTTTTAGCAATACGGTCTGTGGTACACAATCATCTACCAAACCCGATTTTTTAGCTTGTTTAGCGCGAATTTGTTTACCTGTTAACGTCCACTCAAGGGCTTTTTGCAAACCAACCAGTTTAGGCAAGCGTTGCGTTCCACCACCACCGGGTAATAAACCAAGTTGTACTTCAGGTAAGCCTAGTTTAGTGATATCACTGTCTGTACATACGCGATAATCGCACGCCAAGGCAAATTCTAAACCACCACCCAATGCCGCACCATGAATGGCACTAACAGTTGGAAATGGCAGTTTTTTCATATCAAAAAATGCACGGTGGCATAATTCGCTGATCGCCAGTGCATCATCACGACTTTGCACGTTATCAAGCATTTTTACATCAGCACCAGCAATAAAGTTATCGCTTTTACCACTAATGAATACCATGCCCTTCACTGACTGCTGTTTTGCGTCATCAAGTAAGGCTGTTAAATCATCTGCAAAAGTGTCGCGCAGGGTATTCATTTTTTCGCCCGGCACATCAATGGTGACAACGGCAATACCGCTATCATCAACGTCTAAATTAAATACTGACTGTGTCATTACGCACTCTCCAATACAAAGGCTGCACCTAAGCCACCTGCGGCACACGCAGTTGTTAGTGCTAAGCCACCGCCACGGCGGTTGAGTTCATGTAAACTTTGGGTGATAAGTCGTGCGCCGGTGGCTGCAAATGGATGACCATATGCAAGCGAACCGCCTAAAACGTTAAACTTATCCATGTTAATTTCACCAATCGCTTTGCTGCGACCGAGTTTTTCTTGCGCAAACTTATCTGAGGCAAACATTTTCATGTTCGCTAACGTTTGTGCTGCAAAGGCTTCGTGCATTTCAATTAAATCAAGATCGGCAAGCGTTATGCCAGCTCTCGCTAAGGCAACAGGCGTTGAATGAGCCGGCCCCATTAGCATGTCTTCATTCACACCAATGGCAGAGAATGCAAAGCTACGTACATAACCTAAAATGTTATAGCCTAATGCTTTGGCTTTACTTTCGCTCATCATTAATACCGCTGCTGCACCATCAGTTAGCGGTGTTGAGTTTGCAGCAGTGACTGAGCCATGCTGACGGTCAAACGCTGGTTTTAATTTAGCGTACACTTCAACCGTTGAATTATGGCGAATATTATTATCTTGTTCGATAAAACTTTTATACGGCGGTAAATGTGCAGTCATCACTTCATCAGCAAGTTTACCATCTGCCCATGCTTGGCTAGCAAGAGTATGTGAACGATGTGCTAAGGCATCTTGATCTTCACGGCTAATACTGTGAGTTTTTGCCATCTGCTCGGCAGTTTGACCCATAGATAAACCAGTTGAATATTCTGCAACCGCAGGCGGTACTGGTAATAAATCTTTTAAACGCAGCTTAGAGAATATTTTTAAGCGCTGACCTAAGGTACGTGCTTTATTGAGATCAACAAGGCTACCTGCTAATTTTTTACTTACGCCGATTGGCAATACCGATGACGAGTCTGCACCACCAGCAATACCCACTTGCACCGAACCTGCCATGATTGATTCAGCCACATTAGCAATCGCCTGAAAACTAGTAGCACAAGCACGTGATACGGAGTACGCATCAACAGATACTGGCATACCAGTACCCAATACGATTTCGCGGGCAATGTTTGGCGCTTCTGGCATTTGTACTACTTGACCAAACACTAATTGATCAATTTCAGATTTATCAAAGTTAAGGCGTTCAAGCATTTCGTTAACGACTAACTTCCCCATATCAAGGGCTGGTACATGATGAAATGCAGTTGCTTGTTTAGCAAATGGCGTACGTAAACCACTGACGATGGCAATACGATCGCCCTTTGCTGTTTTTAGTATATTTTGCTCAGACATTAATGCTCTCCCGCTGACAGGTCTGACCTGTTTATTTTCCTCGATTCTAAACAACCCGTGTGCTAAAGCCAATAGCGAAATTGAAAATAGTATAATTAGTTACCAACCATAGGCTTTTTTTAGCATATTTACAAAAAATACTGCGCTTTCTATGCTAGGGTAAAAATCGTTAAAAAATAACGAACTATTTTGAAAACTTGAGTCTAACACTTGTGTTATAAACTATTTACCCATATTACTAGTTAAGCTTTTATAAACCTTGCAAATCAGGACAGTTTTTTTACTATGGCCACTAACGTATTTTCACAATTAAAAACTTATTTAGATAGCCAAATTATTGGCCAGCCAGAATTAACGCAAGCACTACTTATTGCTATTTTAGCCGATGGTCACTTATTAGTAGAAGGCCCTCCAGGGCTTGCTAAAACTCGCGCAGTAAATGCATTAGCCAAAGGCGTTGAAGGCTCATTCCAACGCGTACAGTTTACCCCAGATCTATTACCTGCTGACGTAACCGGTACTGATATTTATCGCCAACAGACCAGCGAATTCGTTTTTGAAAAAGGCCCACTATTTCATAACCTTATTTTAGCCGACGAAATTAACCGTGCCCCAGCTAAAGTACAATCAGCCTTATTAGAAGCCATGGCTGAGCGCCAAGTCACGGTTGGTAAAAACACTTATCCGCTGTCGGATTTATTTATGGTGATGGCAACCCAAAATCCACTGGAGCAAGAAGGCACTTACCCGCTACCAGAGGCGCAATTAGACCGTTTCTTACTCCACCTAAGTATTGATTATCCAGGCGCCGAGCATGAGCTTGATATTTTACGCCTTACCCGTGGCGAAGCGTTGAGCGAGCATCAAGCACCAGCACAACAAATTAGTCAAAGCGATTTATTTGCCTCTCGCAAAGCAATTTTAGGGCTGTATTTAGCTGAGCCACTTGAGCAATATTTAGTGCAACTTATTATTGCAACGCGTGAAGGCACAAAACTAGACGCCCAATTAGGCAGCTGGATTGAATATGGCGCAAGTCCGCGTGCCACCATCGCCTTAGATAAATGTGCCCGTGCTCATGCATGGTTACAAGGTCGTGACTTTGTTGCTCCAGATGATATTCAAGCTGTGTTACATAATGTTCTGCGCCATCGCATTATTTTAAGTTATGAAGCACAAGCCGATGGCGTTACTAAAGATCAAGTCATTAGCCGTATTTTAGAACTTGTTGCCGTGCCATAAACCATGCAAAGCCAATTAGATAACCAACAGTGGCTCAGCCTAAGTCATAGCCATGGGGTCGACTTAGGCTTGAAAGAGCTGATGTATTATAAAGCGAAAGCTCGCTTATTAGAGCTTGCGCCAAAAGTTAAAATTAGAAATAGCCTGACCGGCCAATATCTCGCGCCTCATAAAGGCCGTGGTATGGAGTTTGCTGAAGTACGTCATTATCAACAAGGCGATGATATTCGCTCAATTGATTGGCGCGTTACAGCACGTACTGGCGAAACACACACTAAGTTGTTTCAAGAAGAAAAAGAACGGCCAGTGTTTGTGTTTACAGACTTTTCTAATTCAATGCTGTTTGGCTCAAAGCTATTACTTAAATCTGTGCAAGCGGCGCATATCAGTGCCTTGGTTGCGTGGTCAGCGTGCCAACGCGGCGATCGCATCGGTGGCATAGTGTTTAATCAACACGGTCATTTAGAGCTCAAGCCCAGCGCCCGCGAAAAAGCCGTGTTAAAACTATGCCACAATTTGTGTAATAACCACCAGCAAGCACTCGCGCAGATTGATGAGCCCGCAGACAATAAACTCAGTGATAATCTAAAACGTTTGAATCATTTAGCCAAGCCGGGCAGCTTAGTCTATTTAGTGTCAGATTTTAGCGCCCTTGATGATGCCAGCTTTAAACAACTAGAAATACTGAGTCGACATTGTGAACTGATCGGCTGCCATATTAGCGACCCATTTGAGCATCAGCTACCGGCGTTTAAACAAACAGTCACGGTGAGCGCCAACGGCAGTGACTTTGCGTTACCGCTGATGGATAAAAGTTTTCGTGATAAATTTGCTAAAACTGCTGAGCAAGCATTTACCACACGAATGCAACGCTTAACTAAATCGGGTCTTAATTTAATATCATTCAATGCAGCCACACCTCTTGAGCTGCAATTAGTGAGAAAGTAATATGCAAACCTCTCCATTAGCTGGCCTCCATGATGTGATTGTGCCAAGCCATGTTTCTTGGTGGCCTTTAGCACCTATTTGGTGGCTCATCATTGTCGTGTTACTCGTAACTGTAAGCTTTATAAGTTACCAGTTGTACCGGGCACGGCAGTTTAAAAAAGCCAAACGCCAAGCTATTTCCCTCAGTGAACAACACGCAGAAGATGCCCAGCAACTACATATTTTAATTAAACGCCTGGTTTTACACTATTATCAGCAAAGTGCTGCATCACAAGGCACGAAACAATGGTGTATTACTCTAAATAAGCTGACCGGACAACAATTTACTGAACACGAGCTGATGAGCCTTTATCAATCACAAAGCAATCAAACTGCGCTGGCACAGAAATTAAAACTCGCCATTGTGCAATTTAAATTAAAGGAGCCGCTGAATGTTTGAATTTAGCTGGCCTTGGTTATTTGTATTATTACCGCTGCCTTGGTTGTTGCGCTTATTTAAGCCAGTGCACAGTGAAGGCAATACCCGCTTACGTATTCCAAGCTTCGCCAAACACAATTTAGGCGCGCAAGTTGTCCAGCAACAGGCGCGTGGTATTAGTATATTTGAATGGTTGGTTTGGTTGCTTTTAGTCACCGCTTTAGCTAACCCAACCTGGCTTGATGAGCCAATTACCTTACCTAACGAAGGCCGCGATATCATGCTAGCTGTGGATTTGTCAGGATCAATGACCGAGCAAGATATGGCTTATCAGGGCCAATATGTTGACCGTTTAACTATGGTAAAAGCGGTATTAAGTGACTTTATTGAGCAACGTCAAGGCGATCGTTTAGGGCTGATTTTATTTGGTGATACGGCATTTTTACAAACACCACTAACGCGAGACGTTAAAACCGTAAGCCAAATGCTATCAGAAGCGCAAATAGGCTTGGTTGGCCGTGCCACCGCCATTGGCGATGCGCTGGGCTTATCAGTAAAACGTTTTGCCAGTAAAGATGAAAGCAATCGCATTGTGGTGTTATTAACAGATGGTCAAAACACCGCCGGTAACTTAGATCCAGAAGAAGCCCTACTGCTTGCCCGCGAAGAAGGCATTAAAGTGTATACCATCGGCGTAGGCTCTGATAATCCGCGTGGCTTTAGCTTATTTAATATGGGTGGCATGAGCGGAGGTAGTTTAGATGAAACCCTGCTAAAACGTATTGCCGAACAAACTGGCGGCCTTTATTTTCGCGCAAAAGACGTTGCCGGCTTACAACAAATTTATCAAGAACTTGATAAACTTGAGCCGATCAGCGCTGATGAGCAAACCTTTCGCCCACAAAGTGCGTTATTTTACTTCCCTTTATTAATTGCACTGACCTTGATTGGTCTGCGCGTTATGTTTATCAGTGCAAAAGCATTAAGACAGGAGGCCTAATGGACTTTGAATTTATCCGCCCGACCGTATTGTGGTTATTAGTTCCTGTGTGTTTAGTGTTTACTATTGCAATAATAAAGCACAAGAAAACCAGCCAAGGTGAATTAATAGCAGCTCACTTAGCAAAATTTGTGATCAACACCAACAACCAAAAAAACACGCAACCCATGTGGCTAATTGCCCTCTTTGCAATGTTAGCCGTCATTTTTAGCGCAGGGCCCAGTTTTGAAGAAAAACAAGTGCCGGTATTTCAAAGCAAAAATGCCCGTGTAATTGTGATGGATATGTCGCTATCGATGTACAGCACGGATATTGCGCCCAGTCGTTTAGTGCAAGCGCGCTTCAAAGCGCTGGATATGATCAAACTATTTAAAGAAGGTGACACTGCGTTAGTGGCCTATGCAGGCACTGCTTATACCATTTCGCCGCTAACCAATGATGCCGCGACGCTTGAAAACCTGATCCCAAGTTTAAGCCCAGATATCATGCCTGATAAAGGCTCCAACGTACTTGCTGGGCTTGATGCTGCAAAAGAGTTATTAACACAAGCCGGATACCTTGAAGGCGATATTATCTTAGTAACAGATGGTATTGAACAAAGTGAGCAACAAGATATCAGCCAATTTACAGACGTTAACCCTTATCGATTAAACATTTATGGTATCGGAACAGAGCAAGGCGCGCCAATTAAACTTCCTGAAGGTGGGTTTTTAAAAGATAGTTACGGGCAAATTGTGGTGCCCACCATCAACATCAGTATGCTTAATGGTCTAGCAAGAAACAGTGGCGGTAAATTTGCGACTTATCAACCGAGTGCCCGCGATATTCAAATTTTTGCTCCCAGTGCAAATAGTGAAATACTGAAAAATGAAAAACAAAGTCAAGCGCTCTGGCGTATTGATGCGGGGATTTATGGCTTGTTTATTTTACTGCCAATGATGCTGTGGATTTTTCGCCGAGGAGCTTTTGCAGCTGCATTTTTAGTGGTGAGTTTTTTACCGCAACACAATGCTTATGCAGTAGAGCTGCCTTCGGTCTTTAAAAATCAAGATCAACGTGCGCTGGACGCCTATCAACAAGGTGAATATGAGCAAGCTGCCACAGCAGATTCTAGTCAACTAAAAGGCGCGGCGCTTTACCAGCAAGGTAATTTTGATGCTGCATTGGCACAATTTAGCCAAGATAAAAGCGCCACTGGTTTATATAATTACGGTAATGCTCTAGCAAAGGCAGGCAAGCTCGACGAAGCAATTGCCGCCTATCAGCAAGCACAAACTTTGCAAGACGACTTTACCCAAGCAAAAGAAAATCAGGCACTCGTTGAGCAATTGAAAAATCAAAAGAAACAGCAGCAAAATCAACAAGGCCAAGACGGCGAACAAAACCAAGATCAAAAAAGCCAAGATGGTGAACAAGGTCAAGATCAGCAAAATAAAGATAAGTCACAGCAAGGTGAACAGCCAAATCAGGACCAGCAATCTCAACAAGGCGATCAATCTAAGCAAAGTGATGATCAGCAAGATGGCAAACCATCTGATCAACAAACTGACAAGCAAAACGAGCCACAAATGGAGGCGGAACCTGAGCAAGGTGATAAAACTGATGGGCAACAACAACAAGATGCGCAAACCGAGCCCCAAGATGACTCTGCAAACGATGATAAGCAGGCGCAGCCACAAATGACTCCTGAACAACAGCAACAAGCTGAAGAAGCGGCAAAGCAACAAGCTATGCAAGCACAAACCGCAGAGCTTACCAACGAAGAGAAAGAGAAAGCGCAGCAGCTTAGTCAGTTATTGCGAAAAGTACCCGATGATCCCGCAATCCTGTTACGTAACAAAATGCAATTAGAAGCCCAAAAACGAAACAATCAACGCCGTCCACAAGGAGTCGAAAAATCATGGTAATGCGATTAATCTGTTGTTTATTGCTTATCAGCGCTATGCCCTCGTGGGCCGTTACGCAATTACAAGCCAGTGTTGATAAAAACCCGGTACTAGCGGGTGAATTTTTTATGCTCAATATCAGTGCAGATGACACCATAAAAAATGATCAACCTGATACCTCAGTCCTGTTAAAAGACTTCGTGGTTGGCCGCACCAGTGTCAGCACCCGCACAAACATCATTAATGGTAGTATTTCAAAAGAAACCACTTGGTCTATTAAACTTATGACCCGCACTGCCGGTGATTATACAATCCCAGCATTTAGTGTAGCTGGTGTCAGCTCTGCGCCCATTGCATTAAAAGTGGCTGAACGCAGTAAAGATGCGCAGCAAAACAACGATATTTTTATTAAAGCATCGCTTTCAAGTGACAGCCTATTTGTTCAAGAGGCAGGGCTTTACACGGTTAAGCTATATCTTGCCAAAGAGTTACTTGATGGTAATTTAAGTGCCCCCGCGATGCCCGATGCGCAGCTAAGTCAAATCGGCAAGCAGACTGAAAACTATGAACTTGTTGATGGTAAGCGTTACTTAGTGATCACTCGCGAGTATTTAGTACAGCCCCAAAAAAGTGGTAGTTACACGATTCAAGCACCAACTTTTCAAGGTCGAATTCGCCAAGACTATCGCCAATTAGATGTATCTGCACTGGGTGATAATGTCGATATTGAAATTAAACCGATACCAAGTGACTACCAAGGTGCATGGCTGCCTAGTGAATTAGTTAATTTAGATGAGCAATGGCAACCCGCTGACGACACAGTAGAAGTGGGTACACCTATTACGCGAACGCTGACCTTAACTGCACTTGGTATCACCAAAGAGCAACTACCTGATATTGAACTGCCTGAAATCAAAGGTATTCGCAGTTACCCAGATGAAAAAGAAAATAATCACTTGGTTCGCGATGGTCGGGTAATATCACAACAAACAGCCTCGTACGCTTTGTTACCGCAGATGCCAGGCACTTATACACTGCCAGAGGTAAGCGTGCCTTGGTATAACACCAAGATTAACCGGATCAGTTATGCAACACTACCAGCTCGTACTATTACAGTAACACCTAGTAGCTCAAGCACTCCAGCAGCCGTTGCTGCGCAGCCACTTACGCCATCACAAAGCGCAACAACAGATGCTGCAGCAATAAGTTATCAAGCAACGCCGATAAATCAGTATCCGCTATGGTTAATTATTATCAGTGTGATTGGTTATTTATTATGGTTTATTACCTTGATTTTATGGTGGCGCAGTCAATCTCAGCGCAGCTTGATGCAAGCAAAGCCGACAGTAACCCATAGTGATTCATCAATTTCATTAGATGAATTAAAGAAACACGCTAAAAGCAATGATGTAAGTGCCTTTTATCAGGCGCTAAATCGTTACGCAATGCACTTAACAAAACAATCGAGCGGTGCAATAGACAAGCTTGAACAACTAGCTGATAATGCACAGCTTAGTCAACATATTGCTAAACTAAGGGCTGCACTCTATAGTCCTAATGATACAGATGTTGATTTAATTGCGATTGTCGGCATGTTAGAAGAGCAACGTAAAGTACAAAAAAAATCACAACAAGCTGTATTAAAAGGACTTTATAAATAGAGTTTAAGTGACGGGGAGCAATCCCCGCGCTCAAATAGTAAATAACTTAAAATAAATAAAAAAAGTGCTTATGCTTGGAAATGAAAACTCTAAAAGTCAGGTCTTAGTTGATATGGCAGAGAAAAAAACACGCTATGAAAAACTTGTTCATGTTTATCATAGCGAATTATATCGCTTTGCTTATTGGCTCTGCCGCGACCCTAATATTGCCGAAGATCTTGTCCAAGAAACATTTTTACGTGCTTGGCGATCTCTGGATTCATTATTAGATCAAAAAGCAGCTAAGCCATGGCTATTGACGATTTTACGCCGGGAAAATGCCCGTCGTTTTGAACGCAAACAATTTGATTATAGCGATGTTGAAAACGACACCTTAGTTGACGAAAAAAGCGTCACCTTGGATGACGAAATGGAACAAACAGTGATCCAACGTCAAATCGCTAAGTTACCTGATGAATACCGCGAGCCATTATTATTACAAGTCGTTATGGGCTGCTCCGGTGAAGAGATAGCAGAAATATTAGATTTAAATAAAAACACGGTTATGACGCGTTTATACCGCGCCAGAAACCAGTTAAAAGAGGCATTGAGCCGTGATGATGAACAACTTAAAGGGGCATCAAATTAATGGATGATCTCGAGTTTCGTCGCCGAATTAGCGCACAGCCAAACAGCACAGATAAGGAGCTTGTGGAGTTTGCAGAGCAACACTCTGAGCGACAAGAATTTATTAATGATATGCAGGCCTTTGATTTAGAGCTTGCCAATGCACTTGACGTACCGGTGCCAGCAGGTCTTGCCGAGCGTATTTTGGCAAACACCGCAGCGCATGCACAAAACGAGTCGGTCACAACTGAGCAACTCAACCAAGCACCAGCTGATACCAGCGCGCAAACACCGCCGCAACGAACAGATAATGTAGTTGAGGCAAGTACACGTTTTAAACGTGCTCGTTTACCACTTGCCATGGCAGCCTCAGTATTAGTGGCTGTGGGAGCATTTTTATTTAGCAGCGAACAAAATGTTGCGTACGCAGCTGGCGAACATGCGCTTGCTCATGTTTACTATGAAATTAATTCGCTGCAAAAGACCGAAGCAATCAGCTTAGCAACGGTAAATGAAAAATTTGCTGTGTTAGGCGGCCATTTAGATGAATTGCCAGGTAAAGTGACTTACCTAATGTTTTGTGACTTTAAAGGCCAAAAGGGATTACACCTGGTTTTTGAATCAGACTATGGCCCGATGACGGTATTTATAGTGCCATCAAAACAGCAATCGTTTGGCATCGGCGGCGATGATTTTCAAGACGATCGTTTTGAAGGCCATATTAACCGTGGTGCTGACGCAGATACTATTTTAGTAGCAAGTCTTGGTGCGCCATTAGAAAATTACAATGATCGTATTAATGGTGCGATCCGCTGGTTAAATTAACCTTCCTTTTGCATTGCCGTTATTATAACGGCAATGCAATTTATACCTTCACGAAACAATCGTTATATACTTCCCGCTTTAACCAATAATTGCTTTTAAATTAGTCTATTGACCAAGCTACTGAGCATTTTAGAGCTAATTCCGTTTGTCGCTATTTATCTAATTCCTGAACTACTTTAGAATCGCCGTTCTAATTTGTTTTAAGGAACTTCATGAAAAACCTGATTGTTATATTTTCATTGCTTGCTCTACTATGTACTGCAAGTTTTGATGCACAAGCACGTAAAAAGTTTGGTAGTAAAAAACGTGGCCAAACACCAGAAACACAACAAACCGCACAAAAACAACAAACAGATACCAATACCCTCGCCCCTGCTGCAAAACCAAAATCAAGCAAAAAAGGCATGATGGCAGGTATTTTTGGCGGCTTATTAGCCGGTGGATTAATCGCCGCAATGATGGGCGATGACTTTGAAGGGATGCAACTACTTGAGATAATTTTAATGGCAGGTATCGCCTTTATTATCTTTAAACTTATCATCGGTATAATACGTCGTAAAAACGCCCCTGTAATGGCGCATGCGCAAGGAGCATTTACTGCACCGCAAATGAAACAAACTGCGTCTGAGCACACCACTACAAGTGGATTTAGTCAAACCAATGACGTACCGTTTAATTTACCCGCTAACTTTGATACTAACGGCTTTTTACAAGGTGCGCGTAGCCATTATCATACATTGCAAACAGCATGGAATAATGCTGACTATGCAACGATGGCTGAATACTTAAGCCCTGAACTAGTCGCTGAATTTAAAGCGGAACGTGAAGCGATTGACAGCGTTGCAACTGACGTGATGTTTATTGATGCAGAACTTGTACGTGCCGATACCGACACACAAAAATGGCAAGTAAGTGTACGTTTTAAAGGGAAGTACCGTGACTTAGGCGATAATAAAGAACAGCCTATTTTAGAAATTTGGCACTTAGAGCGTGCCACCAGCGATGATGCGCCTTGGCTGATTGTTGGTGTTGAAGATTTAATTGACGCGTAGTTCTAGGTTCTAGGTTCTAGGTTCTAGGTTCTAGG